>NZ_JBEXKC010000050.1:0-57848 GCF_040609475.1 Streptomyces sp. NPDC004667
CCACGCCGCCCCCCCGCGCGGGGGCGGTGGGGCGCGGGGCGCCCCCCCCCCCCCCCCCGGGCCCCCCCCCCGGGGCCCCGCCCCCGGGGGCGCGGCCCTCGTACGACTGCGGCGGTGGACCGCCGGATCAGGCCAGCGGGCCCGTCACCGGCTCCACGGCCGCCACGAGACCGCCCGCGCGCACGAAGGCGTCGGCGGCGGCCAGGTCGGGGGCGAGGAAACGATCCGGCCCAGGACCCTCCACGCCCGCCTCCCGCGCCGCGGCGATCGCGGCCCGGCTGGCCGGCGCCGGGGTGAGGCCGTGGCGCAGCTCGATGGCCCGGGTGGCCGCGTAGAGCTCGATGGCGATGATCCGGGTCAGGTTGTCGATCGCGGTGCGCAGCTTGCGCGCGGCCGACCACCCCATGGAGACGTGGTCCTCCTGCATGGCGGAGGAGGGGATCGAGTCGGCGGAGGCCGGAACGGCCAGCCGCTTCATCTCGCTGACCAGGGCGGCCTGCGTGTACTGGGCGATCATCAGGCCGGAGTCCACGCCGGCGTCGTCCGCCAGGAACGGCGGCAGGCCGTGGCTGCGGTTCTTGTCGAGGAGGCGGTCGGTGCGCCGCTCGGCGATGGAGCCGAGGTCGGCGGCGGCGATGGCCAGGAAGTCCAGCACGTAGGCGACGGGCGCGCCGTGGAAGTTGCCGTTGGACTCCACGCGGCCGTCGGGCAGCACCACCGGGTTGTCGACGGCGGAGGCCAGTTCGCGGGAGGCGACCAGGGCGGCGTGCGCCATGGTGTCGCGGCCCGCGCCGGCGACCTGGGGGGCGCAGCGCACGGAGTAGGCGTCCTGGACGCGCGGGGCGGACTCCTCCTGGAAGTGCCCGGTGAGACCGGAGCCCTTGAGCACGGCGGCCATGTTGGCGGCGGAGGCGCCCTGGCCGGGGTGCGGGCGGATGGCGTGCAGCTCGGGCTGGAGCACCTTCTCGGTGCCGAGCAGGGCCTCCAGGGTGAGGGCGGCGGTGATGTCGGCGGACTTGTAGAGCCGGTCGAGGTCGGCGAGGGCCATGACCAGCATGCCGAGCATGCCGTCGGTGCCGTTGAGGAGGGCGAGGCCCTCCTTCTCCCGCAGCTCGACGGGCTCGATGCCGTGCTCGGCGAGCAGTTCGCCGGCGGGGCGGACGGTGCCGTCGGGGCCCTCGGCGTCGCCCTCACCCATCAGCGCGAGCGCGCAGTGCGAGAGGGGTGCCAGGTCGCCGGAGCAGCCGAGGGAGCCGTACTCGTGGACGACGGGGGTGATCCCGGCGTTGAGCACGTCGGCCATGGTCTGGGCGACGGAGGGGCGCACCCCGGTGTGCCCGGAGGCCACCGTCTTCAGGCGCAGGAACATCAGGGCGCGCACGACCTCCCGCTCGACGCGCGGGCCCATGCCGGCGGCGTGCGAGCGGACGATGTTGCGCTGGAGCTGCGCGCGCAGCTCGGGGCTGATGTGCCGGGAGGCGAGGGCGCCGAACCCGGTGGAGACCCCGTAGACGGGTTCGGGCTTGGCGGCGAGCGCGTCGACGATCTCCCGAGCGCGGGCGAGGGCGTCCAGGGCCTCGCCGGACAGCTCGATCCGCGCGTTGCCTCGGGCGACTGCGATGACGTCCTCGGCGGTGGTCCCGGAGGTTCCCACCACGACAGTGTGCATATCCATATTCAGCACCCTACGGATTGAATCGCTTCATGTCACTAGGGGAAATTGTCACGATCGCGCTCACCCGGCGCCCCTTACCCGCCACGACCCCGCCGCGACCTCGCCACCACCGCGCCCCGACCGCGCCGCGATCCCTCCCCGCGCCCCTCACTGCCGCCCGCGGAAGCGGCGCCGCTCGCCCGGGGCCTCGCGTGCGGCGGCGTCGGCGAGCCGCACCACGGCGGTGTCCCGGCCCGCCACCACCGGCCGCGCCGACCGCGCGGCCTTCGCCTTGTACTGGGCGGCGTCGGCCAGCCGGAAGAGCCTGCGCGAGGACCTGACCGGCCCGATCGGGTCCCCGGTCGAGGCGACCCCGCAGGCCACCCCCTCGCCCAGCTCCAGTTCGGCGGCGCGCGCACACACCTCCTCGGTCACCCGGACCACCTCGTCGGCCGAGGGCCCCACGCTGACCAGACAGAACTCGTCGCCGCCCAGCCGGGCCACGAGCGTGCCCGCCAGCATGGCCCCGCACAGGCTCAGCACCGAGCCGAACCGTTCCAGCAGCCGGTCGCCCATGGCGTGCCCGAGGGTGTCGTTGACCTTTTTGAGGCCGTTGAGGTCGCAGACGACCAGGCTCACCACCGCCGCGGCCCGCCGGTGTTCCTCCAGGGCCTCGTCGAGCCGCATGTCGACGGCCCGCCGGTTCGCGAGGCCGGTCAGCGGGTCGGTGAAGGCCAGTCGGCGCGCCTCCTCCAGCCGTTCGTTCTGGGCGAGTCCGGCCGCGACCACCGCTGCGAGGACCGCCGCGAACTCGGCGTCGTCGTCGTCGAAGTCGGGCAGCCCCTCGTCCCGGGCGACGTACAGCTCGCCCCAGGCCCGCCCGCTGAGCACGATCGGCGCGACCACGCAGCTGCCGCGCCCGCGCCGGCGCAGGGCCTCCCCGCGGCGGCCCGGCCGGTCGCCGACCGCGCTCTCGACCCAGGCGTGCGGCCCGCCCCCGCCGGCCCAGCGTTCGTGCAGGAACTCGGTGATCTCAGGGAAGTCGTGCACGGGATAGGACTCGTCCTCGGGGAACTCCTCCTCCCCGGCCCGCCGTTCTCCCTCGTTGACGAGCACCCGCAGCCGTCCCCGCTCGCGCTCCCAGGCGGAGATGGCGGCGAACGACCCGTCCATCGCCACCCGTGCGCCCCGGGCTGCGGCCCGGACGCTGTCCCGCGGCGCGCAGGCGGCCGCCATGGCCTGCGCGAGGCCCACGACGGCCCGAAGCCGCCCGTCAACTCCCATCGCCCCAGGTTAGGGGGTTTGTCTGATTTAGTGACAGTTGGCGCGCATTTCTGCGATCCTACGATCACACCGCGTGACGGCGGCCGGCGGCCGGGCATCTTCGGTGGGCGCTGCCGGTGGGCGCTGCCCGCGGGCGCTGCCCGTGGGCCGCCCTACTCCCCCGGCCAGTTCGGCTTGCGCTTCTCGTTGAACGCCGCCACGCCCTCGGCCCGGTCCCCGGAGAAGGCCACCGTGCGCCAGGCCGCGTCCTCGATCTCCAGCCCTGCCGCCAGGTCCATCCCGTGGCCCAGCCGCAGCGCCCGCTTGGCCGCGCGCAGCCCGACGGGGGAGTTCGCCGCCATCGCCGCCGCCAGCTCCAGGGCCCGCGCACGGTCCTCGCCCGCCGGGGCCAGCGAGTCCACCAGGCCCAGGGAGAGCGCCTCCGCGGCCTCCACCCGCCGGGCCGTGAAGATCAGCTCGGCCGCCCGGGCCGCCCCGACCCGCCGGGGCAGCAGCTGCGTACCGCCGCCGCCCGGGATCACGCCGACCGAGACCTCGGGCAGGCCGACCACCGCCGTCTCGTCGGCCACGATCACGTCGCAGGCCAGCGCCAGCTCGAAGCCGCCGCCCAGCGCGAAGCCGTGCACCGCGGCGACGGTCGGCATCGGCAGTTCCAGCACGCCGCCGTAGGCCCCCCGGGTGGTCGGCCGCTGGCGCACCAGCTCGGCGTCCGAGAAGGAGTTGCGCTCCTTGAGGTCCGCGCCCACGCAGAAGGCCCGCTCATGGGTGGAGGAGAGCACGACCACCCGTACCGAGGCGTCGGCGGCGAGCGCCGCGCAGGCCGCCCCGATGGACCGCGCCATCTCCGTGGAAACGGCGTTCATCGCCTTGGGCCGGTCCAGCACCAGCTCGGCGACGGCCCCGCCGTCACCATGGCGCCGCACCGCGACGAACTCCCCGTACCGGACCTCGTCCACAGCCACGCCACCCTCCCGGTTAACGAACGTTACCCGGGGATCTTAGGCGTCCTGCGCGTCAGCGACCAGGGCTCCACGACACCCAGACCGCGG
This sequence comes from Streptomyces sp. NPDC004667, assembly GCF_040609475.1. Taxonomy (NCBI): domain Bacteria; kingdom Bacillati; phylum Actinomycetota; class Actinomycetes; order Kitasatosporales; family Streptomycetaceae; genus Streptomyces; species Streptomyces sp. NPDC004667. The sequence goes on from NZ_JBEXKC010000050.1 coordinate 3,988, forward strand.
ACCGGCCGCTGCCACATCGGCTGGAGCGCGAAACGGTACGAGCCGCCGCCCTCCTCGGCCTCGGCGCCCTTCTCCGACTTCGGCGCGGCTCCGGTCCGGCTCAGCTCCTCGGCCATCGCCCCGTCCACCAGCACGGCGTCCTTCGGGGCTATGGAGGTCAGGCGCGAGGCGAGGTTCACGGTCGTCCCGAACACGTCGCCCATCCGGGTCGTCACGGTCCCGAAGGCGATCCCGACCCGCAGCTCCGGCATCTGCGGATCGGCCTCCATCGTCTCGATCAGCCGCAGCGCGATCTCCGCCGCCGTCGCCGAGTCGTCGGCGCAGTACAGCACCTCGTCGCCGAGCGTCTTGATGAGCCGGCCGCCGTGCGCCGCCACCAGGTCCGCGGCCGTGGTCTCGAAGGCCTCGACGAGCTCGCCGAGCTCCTCCTCCTCCAGCCGGCGCGTCAGCCGGGTGAAGCCCACCAGGTCGGCGAAGCCCACCGCGAGCCTGCGGTCGACCATCTCCTCGTCGTCCGCGACCTGCACGACCCGGCCGGTGGCCGCCGCGAGCTGGCGGCGCCACACGTAGACGAGGAACTCCTCCAGCTCCGGCAGCAGCAGCTCGACCAGCGGGTACGTGACCTCCGTACGGGTCATGCCGGGCTCGGGCGGCTCCGTCAGGCCCTCCAGGAAGGAATCGATCTGCCACTCCGCCAACCGGGCGGTGGTCTGCCCGGTGGACCGGGCCACCTGCACGGCCATCGGCTCGCTGAGCAGCCCCGCCTCCACGAGACCGGCCAGGCGGCGCAGCGCCAGCACGTCGGCCTCCGTCAGCGCCCGCGCCTGCCCGATGTCGGCGAAGCCCATGGCCCGCCAGAACCGCGAGGCCAGCTCCATCGACACCCCGGCGCTGCGGGCGGCCTGGAAGGGCGTGTAGCGCCGCTCGGCGCCCAGGATCAGCTGCTCCAGCCGGATCGCGAGCGGGTCGGCCGTGGGCTGGGCGGTGTGGTCCACCTCGTGCATCGGGGTGTGCTGGTCGCGCCCGATCGGCGTCCCGGGCCCCGAGCCGGAGCCGGTCCCCGGGCCCGGACCGGACCCGGACGCGCTGGACGTAGGGTCGTCGACGGTCAAGGGCCGCCTCCTGTCCATTCCGTGCGCACTGCGAAACCGGGTGATCACCGCGGGACCGGGATCGCCTAAACCATACGGCAGGTGTGCCGTAGCTCACTCCCCTTCCATTTTGGGGTTCCTTCGCCTCCGGGGCGCTGGATGCCGGACTCACAGCCCGTCCGTGCTCACAAACCGCTCGTTCCTCCCGGTTTGCTCCGCGCGCACGGGCTGTTCCCCCGGCGCGCCCCTTCGGCTCGGGAACCCCGTGCGGGCTGCGGGTGCGGTACGGGCCGGGAGCTGCGGCCGGGCTGCACGCGGGGTGGCCGAAATCCAGCCCGCCGGCGTTCGAGGCGCGGGGGACCGGGGCGGAGCCCCCGGAAGCACCCCGCCCCGGAGCGGGGTCCCGGGGGGGGCGGAGCCCTCGTCCCGCCCGCCCCGCAGCGGCAGCGTCAGCGCACGGAGCGCAGGTGGACCACGTCGCCCGCGCCCACCGCCTCCCGCTCCTCCTCCGGCGTCCGGATCACCAGCCGCCCGTCCGCGTCCACCGCTTCGGCCGTTCCGGTGAGGGAGCGCCCGCCGGGCAGCTCCGCGCGCACGTGCCGGCCCAGGGTCGCGCAGCTCGCCGCGTACGCCTCCTGGAGGCCGCTCTCGGCCGGGTCCCCGCCGGCCTCGCGCCAGCGCCCGTACCACTCCTCCAGCATCCGCAGCACCGCCTTGAGCAGCGGCTCCCGGTCCGTCACCGCCGCCTTCGCCAGCAGCAGCGACCCCGCCGCCGGCACCGGCAGCTCGTCCTCGGTCAGCGTGACGTTGAGCCCGATGCCGACCACGACCCCGTCCGCGACCCGCTCCGCGAGGATCCCGGCGGCCTTGCGCTCCTCCCCGTCCACCGTGACCAGCAGGTCGTTGGGCCATTTCAGGGAGGTGTCCACGCCCGCCGCCCGGGACAGGCCCTGCGCGGCGGCCACCCCGGCCAGCAGGGTCAGCCACCCCCACCGCTCCTGCGGCACCCCCTCCCCCGGCTTGAGCAGGACGGAGAAGAACAGCCCCGAGCGCGCCGGAGCCGTCCAGCTGCGGTCCAGGCGGCCCCGCCCGGCGGTCTGCTCCTCGGCGACCAGCACGGCCCCCTCCGACAGGTCCGCGGCCCTCGCGGCGAGGTCGGTGTTGGTGGAGCCGGTGGCGGGGACCACCTCCAGGGAGGTCCACAGGCCGCCCTCGACGACGAGGGCCCGGCGCAGGGCGGCGGCGTTGAGGGGAGGCCGGTCCAGGCTCGACCAGCGTCCCGCGGAGGGTCCGGCTGCTGCATCTGATGGCGTCATGCAAGCCACATTAGGTGTGTCAAACGCCGCACTGCCGAGCGCCATGCCCGCCGATACGCTACGCACCAGTAGCCAGCAGCAGTCAATCAATTGACCAGGCAGTTGACACCACACAGGGAGCCGCGACCCCGATGTCCCAACCCTCAGAGCCGATCGACATGCACACAACCGCGGGCAAGCTCGCGGACCTGCGGCGCCGCGTCGAGGAAGCCACCCACGCCGGTTCCGCGCGGGCCGTCGAGAAGCAGCACGCCAAGGGCAAGCTGACGGCACGTGAGCGTGTCGCGCTGCTGTTGGACGAGGGGTCCTTCGTAGAGCTGGACGAGTTCGCCCGGCACCGCTCCACCAACTTCGGCCTGGAGAAGACCCGCCCCTACGGCGACGGCGTCGTCACCGGCTACGGCACGGTGGACGGCCGCCCGGTGGCGGTGTTCTCGCAGGACTTCACCGTCTTCGGCGGAGCCCTCGGCGAGGTCTACGGCCAGAAGATCATGAAGGTCATGGACTTCGCGCTGAAGACCGGCTGCCCCCTCGTCGGCATCAACGACTCCGGCGGCGCCCGCATCCAGGAGGGCGTCAGCGCGCTCGGCATGTACGGCGAGATCTTCCGCCGCAACGTGCACGCGTCCGGCGTGATCCCGCAGATCAGCCTGATCGTCGGCCCCTGCGCCGGCGGTGCCGTGTACTCCCCGGCGATCACCGACTTCACCGTCATGGTCGACCAGACCTCGCACATGTTCATCACCGGCCCGGACGTCATCAAGACGGTCACCGGCGAGGACGTCGGCTTCGAGGAGCTGGGCGGTGCGCGCACCCACAACTCCACCTCGGGCGTGGCGCACCACATGGCGGGCGACGAGAAGGACGCCATCGAGTACGTCAAGTCCCTGCTGGCTTACCTGCCGTCGAACAACCTCTCCGAGCCGCCCTCCTTCCCGGAGGAGGCGGACACCGAGGTCTCGGACTCCGACCTCGAACTCGACACGCTGATCCCCGACAGCGCGAACCAGCCGTACGACATGCACACCGTGATCGAGCACGTGCTGGACGACGGCGAGTTCCTGGAGACGCAGTCGCTGTTCGCCCCGAACATCCTCACCGGCTTCGGCCGCGTCGAGGGCCACCCGGTGGGCATCGTCGCCAACCAGCCGATGCAGTTCGCCGGCTGCCTGGACATCAACGCCTCCGAGAAGGCGGCGCGGTTCGTGCGGACCTGCGACGCCTTCAACGTGCCGGTGCTGACGTTCGTCGACGTCCCGGGCTTCCTGCCGGGCACCGACCAGGAGTACAACGGAATCATCCGGCGCGGCGCGAAGCTGATCTACGCCTACGCCGAGGCCACCGTCCCCCTGATCACCGTCATCACCCGCAAGGCCTTCGGCGGCGCCTACGACGTCATGGGCTCCAAGCACCTGGGCGCCGACCTGAACCTGGCCTGGCCCACCGCGCAGATCGCCGTCATGGGCGCGCAGGGCGCGGTGAACATCCTGCACCGGCGCACGATCGCCGAAGCGGGGGAGAATGAGGTCGAGGAGGTGCGCGCCCGCCTGATCGGCGAGTACGAGGACGCGCTGCTCAACCCGTACACGGCCGCCGAGCGCGGTTACGTCGACGCGGTGGTCATGCCGTCCGAGACCCGCGCCCACGTGGTCAAGGGGCTGCGCCAGCTGCGGACCAAGCGGGAGTCCCTGCCCCCGAAGAAGCACGGCAACATCCCCCTCTAGGCCCCCGAGGAGCTCACAGTGATGATCAAGGTCGTCAAGGGCAACCCGACCCCCGAGGAGCTGGCCGCCGCACTGGCGGTGGTCCGAGCGCGCGCGGCGGCGCTGGCCTCGGCCCCGTCGGGCGCGCCCCGGGTCCCGGACGAGTGGGCCGCTCCGCGCCGGGTGGCACGGCACCGGCTGCCGCAGCCCGGTCCCCGCGCGTGGGGCCGTACGTACTGGCCCGGCCAGCACTGACGGAACCGGCCGCGGGAGACCCGGCGGACCCGGCGCCCGGAAGATGGCGCGAACGGACGGTGGCGCCTGAGTACGAGTACTCAGGCGCCACCGGCGTCCCGGGGCAAGGATCGGAGCATGCTCTGGTCAGACCCGAAGAACGAGCCGCCGAAGGACATGCGCGACGCCCAGGCGATGCTCCGGCGGCTGCTCGTCGTGCTCGCCCTCGCGATGGCCGTCGGGGTGTACGTGCTCGGCATCGCCCCCTTCTAGGGGGACGGCCCGCCGGCCGGGGCCGCGTCCGCCCTACGATGGCCCCCATGACCGTAGAGCCACAGCGCACGCTCGTCCTCGCCTCCGCCTCCCCCGCCCGGCTGAACCTGCTGCGGCAGGCCGGGCTGGCCCCGCACGTGATCGTCAGCGGGTTCGACGAGGACACGCTCAGCCACGACGAGCCGGCCGGTCTGGCCCTGGCCCTGGCCGAGGCCAAGGCGGGCGTGGTGGCGGGCCTGGCGGAGGCCGCGGGCGCGCTGGTGATCGGCTGCGACTCGGTGCTGGAACTGGACGGCGAGGCCCTGGGCAAGCCGGCCGACGCGGCGGAGGCCACGGCCCGCTGGAAGGCGATGCGCGGACGCGCCGGGGTGCTGCGCACGGGGCACTGTGTGATCGACACGACGACCGGGCGTCAGGTTTCGGCCACCGCTTCGACGACGGTCCGCTTCGGCGAGCCGACGGACGCCGAGGTGGCCGCGTACGTGGCCAGCGGCGAGCCGCTGCACGTGGCCGGGGCGTTCACCCTGGACGGGCTGTCGGCGCCGTTCATCGACGGCATCGACGGGGACCACGGCAACGTCATCGGCCTGTCGATGCCGCTGCTGCGCTCCCTGCTGGGCGAACTGGACGTGTCCATCACGGACTTGTGGGCCTGAGCCCCTTGAAGTCCGACGGCTCGTCCCGGCCCCCGGCGTAGAGCGTCAGGGCCAGGACGAGCAGACAGAGGATCACCATCGCCGCCGTGAAGGCGCCCCAGCCGACGAGCGCCGCGGCGATGGCGCCAAGCAGGACGTGGGCCAGGGCGGCGGCGATCAGCACGACGCGGGCGAAGCGGCCGGGCGCGCGGTCCCGCAGGGCCGTCAGGGCGAGCAGGACGGCGCCCAGCAGGAAGAAGGCGCCGATGGCCGCCCCCAGCCCGTAGGTCGCCTTGCTCATGAGGTCCGGATCGCTGCCGGCGATGGACATCGACTGGTTCGCGGTGGTCCGCCCGAGCACGAGGTGGACGAGCACCAGGACCGCGGCTTCCGCGACGAGCGCGAGCGCGCCCAGCCCGGCCACGAGTCTGCGCAGCACGACGCCCCCATCCCCCGCACACCACAAGTGTGTTCGACGCACTGGAGGCTACTAACGAGTAAACCTGCGGACAAGAGCTCGGGGCGGCTTCGTTACGGGAGCCCTCCGTGACGGCTCTCACTCAAAGAATGCATAGGCCGTTCGTAGGGACTCGACAAAGAATCAGCGGGGGCCGCTGACCCGCCGAACAGAGACCTGCACTGTGCAACGGGGTTACTGTGCAGTCGGGGATCTCCCTGACCTGGGGCGACACAAGGGCTTTCCCGCCGGAGGGACGCTCGCATCACGCTCTGTGTGGGCAAGCTCACCACCGGGGAAGGGTCGAAAGGCCGTGTCGGCTGTCCCTAAACTCAGCTTGTTTCAAGGAGGGAGCCATCGTGCGCAAGGTGCTCATCGCCAACCGTGGCGAAATCGCTGTCCGCGTTGCCCGGGCCTGCCGGGATGCCGGGATCGCGAGCGTAGCCGTCTACGCCGATCCGGACCGGGACGCCCTGCACGTCCGCGCGGCAGACGAAGCTTTCGCGTTGGGCGGTGACACCCCGGCCACCAGCTACCTCGACATCGCGAAGGTCCTGCAGGCCGCCGCCGACTCCGGAGCGGACGCCATCCACCCCGGATACGGCTTCCTGTCCGAGAACGCGGACTTCGCCCAGGCCGTCATCGACGCGGGCCTGACCTGGATCGGCCCGCCGCCGCAGGCCATCCGCGACCTCGGTGACAAGGTCGCCGCCCGGCACATCGCCCAGCGCGCCGGCGCCCCGCTGGTCGCCGGCACCCCCGACCCGGTGTCCGGGTCGGACGAGGTCGTCGCCTTCGCGCGGGAACACGGCCTGCCGATCGCGATCAAGGCCGCCTTCGGCGGCGGCGGCCGCGGCCTGAAGGTCGCCCGCACCATCGAAGAGATCCCGGAGCTCTACGACTCCGCCGTCCGCGAGGCCGTCGCCGCCTTCGGCCGCGGCGAGTGCTTCGTCGAGCGCTACCTCGACAAGCCGCGCCACGTGGAGACCCAGTGCCTGGCCGACAGCCACGGCAACGTGGTCGTCGTCTCCACCCGCGACTGCTCCCTGCAGCGGCGTCACCAGAAGCTCGTCGAGGAGGCCCCCGCGCCCTTCCTCAGCGAGGCCCAGAACGCCGAGCTGTACGCCGCCTCCAAGGCCATCCTCAAGGAAGCCGGCTACGTCGGCGCCGGCACGGTCGAGTTCCTCGTCTCCGCCGACGGCCTGATCTCCTTCCTGGAGGTCAACACCCGCCTCCAGGTGGAGCACCCGGTCACCGAAGAGGTCTCCGGCATCGACCTGGTCCGCGAGATGTTCCGCATCGCCGACGGCGAGGAGCTCGGCTACGGCGACCCCGCCCTGCGCGGCCACTCCTTCGAGTTCCGCATCAACGGCGAGGACCCGGGCCGCGGCTTCCTTCCCGCGCCGGGCACCGTCACCAAGTTCGCCCCGCCCACCGGTCCCGGCGTCCGCCTGGACACCGGCGTCGAGTCCGGCTCGGTCATCGGCCCCGCCTGGGACTCCCTGCTGGCCAAGCTGATCGTCACCGGCGCCACCCGTGAGCAGGCCCTCCAGCGGGCCGCCCGCGCCCTGGCCGAGTTCGAGGTCGAGGGCATGGCCACCGCCATCCCCTTCCACCGCGCGGTCGTCGCCGACCCCGCCTTCGCGCCCGCCGACGGCAACCCGTTCACGGTCTACACCCGCTGGATCGAGACCGAGTTCGTCAACGAGATCCCGGCCTTCGTCGTACCGGCGGCCGAGGACACCGAGGACGAGCCGGGCCGCGAGACCGTGGTCGTCGAGGTCGGCGGCAAGCGCCTGGAGGTCTCCCTCCCGTCCTCGCTGGGCATGACCCTGGCCCGCACCGCCGCCGCCGGCGGTGCGAAGCCCAAGCGCCGCGCCGCCAAGAAGTCCGGCCCGGCCGCCTCGGGCGACACCCTGGCCTCCCCGATGCAGGGCACCATCGTCAAGGTGGCCGTAGAGGAGGGCCAGCAGGTCAACGAGGGCGACCTCGTCGTCGTCCTGGAGGCCATGAAGATGGAGCAGCCCCTCAACGCGCACCGCTCGGGCACCATCGTGGGCCTGAACGCCGAGGTCGGCGCCTCCCTCACCTCCGGCGCCACCATCTGCGAGATCAAGGACTGACGTCCGGGACCGCACCGCGGCAACGACGAGGCCCCGCCCGGCTGACCGGGCGGGGCCTCGTCGTCGTCCGGACCGTCCCCGCGGTGCGCGGCGGGCCACCCTGGCGGGAGCCGCCCGACGGACACCGTCCCGGAACGGTCCGGGGTCAGCGGCGCCGCATGTCCGCGACGCGCGCCCGTTCGCCGGCCTGCTGCTCCAGCATCGAGGCGGGAGCGCTGCGCAGCTGGGCGGTGGGGCCGCCGCGCCGCTGGACCGGCAGGGGGGACTCCCGGCGGGGCCTGCGGCCCTGCATGCCGTCCCCACCCGGGGCTCCGCCGTGGCCCCCGCCGGAGGCCGCCGAGGAGCCCGCCACGGTGATCTGCACGCCCTGGTCGGCCAGCGACTGGAGCTCGGTGGCGGCCCGGTCGTCGTGGGGCGGCGGCTCGTCCGTCACCAGCCGCGTCATGATGTCCGTCGGCACGGTCTGGAACATGGTGTCGGTGCCGAGCTTCGTGTGGTCGGCGAGCACCACCACCTCGGCCGCGGCCTGCACCAGCGCCCGGTCCACGCTCGCGGAGAGCATGTTGGAGGTGGACAGCCCCCGTTCGGCGGTCAGCCCGCTCCCGGACAGGAAGGCCCGCGACACCCGCAGCCCCTGGAGGGACTGCTCGGCCCCGCTGCCGACGAGGGCGTAGTTGGACCCGCGCAGGGTGCCGCCGGTCATCACCACCTCGACCCGGTTGGCGTGTGCCAGGGCCTGGGCGACGAGCAGCGAGTTGGTGACGACGGTGAGACCGGGCACCCGGGCGAGCCGGCGGGCCAGCTCCTGGGTGGTCGTCCCCGCGCCGACGACCACGGCCTCGCCCTCTTCGACGAGGCCGGCCGCGACATCGGCGATGGCGGTCTTCTCCGCCGTCGCGAGGTGGGACTTTTGCGGAAAGCCGGACTCCCGCGTGAAACCGCCCGGCAGGACCGCACCGCCGTGCCGGCGGTCGAGGAGTCCTTCTGCCTCCAGTGCCCGCACGTCCCTGCGCACGGTCACTTCGGAGGTCTGGACTACGCGGGCGAGCTCCCGGAGCGATACCGCTCCGTTGGCCCGCACCATTTCGAGGATCAATTGGCGACGTTCTGCAGCGAACACGAAACTGACAGTAACCCCAGCGATCGACTGCTTTCAGCTCTTTGCGCCGGAATACCGAAGTTGTCCATACGGTGGGTCGACTGGTGGTATACGCGGACCGACGGCCGGGTGCACCGCCGGGGCCGCTCCACCCCCCGACCTCGACGACCGCCCCAAACCCCGTACGGGCAGGGGCGGTTGCCCGAGGCCTACGCCTCGCCCGCCGCCTTGCGGGTGTGCAACTGCCGCGCCACTTCGGCGATCGAACCGGACAGGGAGGGGTACACGGTGAACGCGTTTGCGATCTGCTCGACCGTCAGGTTGTTGTCGACCGCGATCGAGATCGGGTGGATGAGCTCGCTCGCGCGCGGCGAGACGACCACGCCGCCGACCACGATGCCGGTGCCCGGACGGCAGAACATCTTCACGAAGCCGTCCCGGATGCCCTGCATCTTCGCGCGCGGGTTGCGCAGCAGCGGCAGCTTCACCACGCGGGCGTCGATCTTGCCCGCGTCCACGTCGGCCTGGGTGTAGCCGACGGTGGCGATCTCCGGGTCGGTGAAGACGTTCGAGGAGACGGTCTTCAGGTTCAGCGGGGTCACCGCGTCGCCGAGGAAGTGGTACATCGCGATGCGGCCCTGCATGGCGGCCACGGACGCCAGCGCGAAGACCCCGGTCACGTCACCGGCCGCGTACACGCCCGGCGAGGAGGTGCGCGAGACCTTGTCGGTCCAGATGTGGCCCGAGTCCTTGAGCCGGACCCCGGACTCCTCCAGGTTCATGTTCCGGGTGTTCGGGATGGCGCCGACGGCCATCAGGCAGTGCGTGCCGGTGATGACCCGCCCGTCCGACAGGGTGACCTCGACCCGGTCCCCGACCCGCTTGACGGACTCGGCGCGCGAGCGGCCGACCACGTTCATGCCGCGGCGCCGGAAGACGTCCTCCAGCACGGCCGCCGCGTCGGGGTCCTCACCCGGCAGGACGCGGTCGCGCGAGGACACCAGGGTCACCCGGGAGCCGAGGGCCTGGTACGCGCCGGCGAACTCGGCGCCGGTCACGCCCGAGCCGACCACGATGAGCTCCTCGGGGAGCTCCTCCAGGTCGTAGACCTGGGTCCAGTTCAGGATCCGCTCCCCGTCGGGCATCGCGTCCGGGATCTCGCGGGGGGTGCCGCCGGTGGCGATCAGCACCGCGTCGGCGGTCAGGATCGTCTCCGTGCCGTCGGCCGCGGTGACGATGACGTCCCGGGTCCCGTCGATGCCCTGCGGGCCGCCGAGCTTGCCGCGGCCGCGCAGCACGCGGGCGCCGGCCCGGGTCACGGACGCGGTGATGTCGTGGGACTGGGCGAGCGCGAGGCGCTTGACGCGCCGGTTCACCTTGCCGAGGTCCACGCCGACGACGCGCGCGGCCTGCTCGATGTGCGGGGTGTCGTCCGCGACGACGATGCCCAGTTCCTCGTACGACGAGTCGAAGGTCGTCATGACCTCGGCGGTCGCGATGAGAGTCTTCGAGGGCACGCAGTCGGTGAGCACCGACGCCCCGCCCAGACCGTCGCAGTCGACGACGGTCACCTCCGCGCCGAGCTGGGCCCCCACCAGGGCCGCCTCATACCCGCCGGGTCCGCCGCCGATGATCACGATCCGGGTCACGAAAAGTCCGCCTCACGTCTACCCGGCCGGCTGCCGCCCCGGCCGGCGGTCCGGGGGGTCTCCCCGGGGGATGCATTCCGTGCTCCATTGTCCCGCACTCATCAAGGTGCTTCTCCCCCGGTCCCGACCCCGCTGCGCCATCCGGGCACGCGGGCCGGGCCGCCCCTCCCGTACCCTCGACCTCATGTCGCTCTACGCCGCGTACGCCGGCAACCTCGACCCGCGGCTGATGACGCGCCGCGCTCCGCATTCGCCGCTGCGCGGCACGGGCTGGATCAACGACTGGCGGCTGACCTTCGGCGGCGAGCAGATGGGGTGGGAGGGCGCCCTCGCCACGATCGTCGAAGCCCCCCGCCACCAGGTCTTCGTCGCCCTGTACGACATCGCCCCGCTGGACGAGGACTCCATGGACCGCTGGGAGGGCGTCGGTCTGGACATCTACCGGCGCATGCGGATCCGGGTCCACACCCTGGACGGCGAGGAGGCCGCCTGGGTGTACGTGCTCAACGGCTACGAGGGCGGTCTGCCCTCCGCTCGGTACCTGGGCGAGATCGCCGACGCCGCCGAATCGGCCGGCGCCCCGCACGACTACGTGATGGAACTCCGCAAGCGCCCCTGCTGACCTCCACGGTTCCCCGACCGGCCTTCGAGGCTGCGCAGAGGCCGGACCGGGACCACGGGGACGTTTCGGCGGAAACGACAAGGCAACGATCCGAACACCGTGAGCTGCGCCATCTACGCGCGTAGGCGATAAGCGGCTACGCTCGTCGGCGTGAATGCATCTGTTATCGACCCCTTCGCCGCCGCCGACGCCGCCGCCACTCGCCTGCGCGAGCTGACCGGCGTCGATTCCCACGATGTCGCCCTCGTCATGGGCTCCGGCTGGGCCCCCGCCGCCGAGGCGCTGGGCGCGCCCGAGGCCGAGTTCCCCGTTACCGAGCTGCCCGGCTTCCCGGCCCCGGCCGTCGAGGGCCACGGCGGCAAGATCCGCTCGTACAAGATCGGCGACAAGCGCGCGCTGCTCTTCCTCGGCCGGACCCACTACTACGAGGGCCGCGGCGTCGCCGCCGTCGCGCACGGTGTCCGCACCGCCGTCGCCGCCGGCTGCAAGACCATCGTCCTGACCAACGGCTGCGGCGGTCTGCGCGAGGGCATGAAGCCCGGCCAGCCCGTCCTGATCAGCGACCACCTCAACCTGACGGCCACCTCGCCGATCGTCGGCGCGAACTTCGTGGACCTCACCGACCTGTACTCGCCGCGCCTGCGCGCGATGTGCAAGGAGATCGACGCGAGCCTGGAGGAGGGCGTCTACGTCCAGTTCCCCGGCCCGCACTACGAGACCCCGGCCGAGATCAACATGATCCGCGTGATGGGCGCCGACCTGGTCGGCATGTCCACCGTGCTGGAGGCCATCGCCGCCCGTGAGGCCGGCGCCGAGGTCCTGGGCATCTCCCTGGTCACCAACCTGGCGGCGGGCCTGTCCGGCGAGCCGCTCAACCACGAAGAGGTCCTCCAGGCCGGCCGCGACTCGGCCGCCCGCATGGGCACGCTGCTGACGCAGGTCCTCGCCCGCATCTGATCGACGACGTACGAGAGGTAAGGCGGAAGCAGTGCAGGAACAGGCACAGGCACAGGCACAGGACGACCTGATCACCCGGGCGCAGGCCTGGCTGGCCGAGGACCCGGACCCGGAGACGGCGGCGGAGCTCTCCGCCCTCCTCGCGTCCGGCGACACGGCGGACCTCGCGGACCGTTTCTCCGGCACGCTGCAGTTCGGCACCGCCGGTCTGCGCGGCGAGCTCGGCGCGGGCCCGATGCGGATGAACCGCGCCGTGGTCATCCGGGCGGCGGCGGGCCTGGCGGCCTACCTGAAGGCCCAGGGCCACGCCGGCGGCCTGGTCGTCGTCGGCTACGACGCGCGCTACAAGTCGGCGGACTTCGCGCGCGACACGGCGGCCGTCATGACGGGCGCCGGCCTGCGCGCGGCCGTCCTGCCCCGCCCCCTCCCCACGCCGGTCCTCGCGTACGCCATAAGGCACCTGGGCGCCGTCGCCGGCGTCGAGGTGACCGCGAGCCACAACCCGCCGCGGGACAACGGCTACAAGGTCTACCTCGGCGACGGCTCGCAGATCGTCTCCCCGGCGGACACGGAGATCGCGGCGGAGATCGCCGAGGTCACCACGCTGGACTCCGTCCCCCGCCCCGGCTCCGGCTGGCAGGACCTCGGCGACGAGGTCCTGGAGGCCTACCTGGCGCGTACGGACGCCGTGCTGACCCCCGGGTCCCCGCGCGGCGTGCGGACCGTCTACACGGCCATGCACGGCGTCGGCAAGGACGTGGTCCTGGCCGCCTTCGCCCGACACGGCTTCCCGACGCCGGTGCTCGTCGCCGAGCAGGCGGAACCGGACCCGGCCTTCCCGACGGTCGCCTTCCCCAACCCGGAGGAGCCGGGCGCGATGGACCTGTCCTTCGCGAAGGCCGCCGAGGTCAACCCGGACATCGTCATCGCCAACGACCCGGACGCGGACCGCTGCGCGGTGGCCGTCCCCACCGCCGACGGCTGGCGCATGCTGCGCGGCGACGAGGTCGGCGCGCTGCTGGCGGCCCACCTGGTCCACAAGGGCGCCCGGGGCGTCTTCGCCGAGTCGATCGTCTCCTCCAGCCTCCTGGGCCGGATCGCGGAGGCGGCCGGCGTCGGCTACGAGGAGACCCTGACGGGCTTCAAGTGGATCGCCCGCGTCGAGGGCCTGCGCTACGGCTACGAGGAGGCGCTCGGCTACTGCGTGGACCCCGAGGGCGTCCGCGACAAGGACGGCGTCACCGCCGCCCTCCTCGTCGCGGAACTGGCCTCGGTCCTCAAGGAACAGGGCCGCACCCTGACCGACCTGCTGGACGACCTGGCGATGGCCCACGGCCTGCACCACACCGACCAGCTGTCGGTGCGCGTGGAGGACCTCTCGGTGATCGCCAACGCGATGGCCGCCCTGCGCGCGGAACCCCCGACCACCCTGGCGGGCCTGCGCGTGGTCTCGGCGGAGGACCTGAACCGGGGCACGGACAAGCTCCCGCCCACGGACGGCCTGCGCTACTACCTGGACGGCGCCTACAAGGCCCGGGTGATCTGCCGCCCGTCGGGCACCGAGCCCAAGCTCAAGTGCTACCTGGAGGTGGTCGTCCCGGTGGCCGAGGCCTCCGACCTCACGACCGCCCGCACGACGGGCCAGGAAATCCTGGACGCCATCAAGAAGGACCTCTCGGCGGCGATGGGCCTGTAGCAGGCCCCACCCCCCTCACGGCCCCCCGAACCCACCCCGGTCCGGGGGGCCGTCGGCGTTGCGGGGCGGCTCACCGCTTCCGAGGAAGCACCGGGTGTACGGCTGCGCCTCATGGGCATGCGTGGCAGGGTCACCGGCATGCGAATCCTGGTACTGGGTGGCGGCTGGTTCCTCGGCAGAGCGGTGATCGAGGGCGCGCTCGCCCGTGGTTGGGACGTGACGGCGTTCAACCGGGGCCGCTCCGGCGCCGTGCCCGAGGGCATCACGACGGTACGGGGAGACCGGACCGACGCCACCGACCTGAAGCGGCTGGCCGCGTCGGGTCCGTGGGACGCCGTCATCGACACGTCGTCCGGGGAGATGTCCCCCCGCACGGTGCTGGCCGCCGCCGAGGCCCTGCGCCCGGCGGCCGGACGCTGGGTGCACGTCTCCACCGTGTCCGTCTACCAAGGGTGGCCGCACCAGCCCCTGACGGAGGACTCGCCTCTGCTGGACGCCCCGGCCGACGCCGACGAGTCGTTCGGGCACACCGGTGCCGACGGCTCCCCCACGCAGTACGGGTTCCAGAAGGCCGGGGCGGAGAAGGCCGTTCGCCGGACGTTCGACGACGCGGCCGTCATCCTCCGTCCCGGGGTGATCCTGGGACCGGGCGAGTACGTGGGACGCCTGCCATGGTGGCTGCGGCGGGCCGAGCGCGGCGGGGCGATCCTCGCCGCCGCTCCCTCCCTCCGTCCGATCCAGCCCGTGGACGTGCGCGACGTGGCCGCGTTCGCCCTGGACCAAGCCGCGCGCGACGGCGGCGGAGCGTTCAACCTCGCCCATCCGGCCCCGCTCTCCATCGGGGAGTTCCTCACCCATTGCCTCGCCGTCACCGGCGGCGCCGGACATGTCGTCTGGGCCGATCCGGCCGTGCTGGCGGAACACGGAGTCCGCCAGTGGACCGAGATGCCGTTGTGGCGCACGGCCTCCGGGGTGTGGTCCGTGGACGCGTCCCGCGCCGTGGCCGCCGGACTCTCCTGTCGCCCGTTGACCACGACCATCGACGACACGTGGAACTGGCTGAAGGCCGACGGGCGTCCCGTCCAGCACCCCCGAGCCGCCGAACACGGCATCGCCCCACACAAGGAGTCCGCGATCCTCGCAGCCCTCGGACACCCACCGTCCCGGCATCCGCCGACCGTCCACGGCTGATCAGGCCTTCGCGACCCGCAGCATCACGTCGTACAGGGGCGCCCCGGGCCACGGTTGCGCCTCGCCCACCTTGCGATATCCCCATGCGCGGTACGCGGCCACGGCCTCACGGCTGTCCGGGTGGACGTTGAGCAGAACCCGTTCGGCGTCGACAGCAGTGAGCAGGGCCTCGTGCAGGCGGCTGGCGACGCCCTGCCGTCGCCAGCCGGCACGGACGGCCATTTCCATCAGCCCGAAGGTCCGTCGGCCGTCCTCGCGGCGCATGTCCTCGGGCACCGGCTCCGTGAGCTGGTCCCACCAACCCGCCTGTGGGCCGAGCACGTAGCCGTACGCCATACCCACCGGCTCACCGCCATCCGTCGCCGCCAGGACCCCCCGGAAGGTGCCCTTGCGGGTCCAGGTCCGAAAACGCCGGAAGGCAGCCGACACGTCCACCTCGGTTTCGGCATAGGGCGGTCCGGCGAACGCCTCGGCATAGACCAACCGAAAGGCGTCCTCGGCCAACGCCGCAGCCGGGCCGTCGAGCTGTTCGATGCCGATGCGCACCGACTGGTCGGCAGTCACCCGAGCCTGACCTTGCGGGCCGCGATGCGGATACGGATCACCTCGAACTCATTCCCGCCACTCCGCCTTCCCCCCGATCAGATCGAGGAGTGTGGCCTCGACCGCGATCGACCACATCTGCCAACGGCTGGCCTCACTCACGGCGTAGCTTTGCATTATGGCCAATGAGCACTTGGGCGACCGCTTGAGCCGACTCCGCCGTTTCGCCGATCTCACGCAGGAGGGATTGGCGGAGCGGTCCGGCGTGTCCGTGGACGTCGTGCGCAAGCTGGAACAGAAACGCAAGCACAGTGCTCGACTGCCCACGCTGCACGCCCTGTCGAAGGGATTGGGCGTCGAGCTCACGAGCCTGCTGGGCGATCCTCCCGCGGTGCCGTCGAACGGTGAGGCCGATTCGCCTGCGCTCGTTGCAGTCCGACGCGCGATCATGCCGCCCCTGTTCGCTCCGCCCGTGGAACCCAGAGGCGTTGAGCGGCTCTCGCTTCCCCTCCTACGGGCCGAGCTGGCGGACGGATGGGCCCTCTACCACTCGGCAGGCTTCGGCCGCCTCATGGATTCGCTGCCCGACATCATCGCCGACGCCCGCCTCCTGGCAGCCATCGGCAACGCCGACCAGCGAGCAGCCGGGCAGGCAGCCCTCGGCAAGGCTCTGCAGTTGGGTGGGCACTTGGCCATCCGGCTGGGAAAGACGGACCTCGCACTGTCGGCCCTGGAGCGCGCCTACGCTGCTGCCGGTGACTCGTCGGACCCCTTACTGGCCCCGATGTTGTCGAACTCCGTTGCCTGGGCCTACCAACGCCAGGCCCGCCTGGACGACGCCAGGAACCTGGCCGTGCACGCTGCGGATTCTGTGGAGCGCGAACACACCAACACCTCAGAAGGTGTCCGCGTGTGGGGGGGATTGTTGATGTCCGCAGCGACCTCGTACGCGCGCAGCGACGACTACGAGACCGCCAACGACATGATGGTCACTGCGGAGAAGGCGGCGAGCCGTCTGGCCACGCTGCCTCCGCCAGTCGACGGCAGGCTGGTCTCGGTCTTCAGCCGGTCATCCGTACGCATTGAACGAGTACGCCTCGCAGTCCAGCACGAGAGGCCGGAAGAAGCCCTGACGCTGGCCCGCGGAATAAGGCTCAGCCATGACACCCCACCCTCTTGGCGCACGTGGCTGTTCTTGGATCTGGCCCGCGCCCACACGGACATGGGAGACGCCGCCGGGGCCGTGAAAGCACTGGAAAGACTGCGCAAGGTAGCGCCGGCGTGGCTGCGCCATCACACCTTGGCCGTGGCAATCGTGTCGGACCTGTGGGAGGGACCGCACCGCCCCCCGGGCCTGCGGCAACTGGCCGAGTTCCTGGGCATCACTGACTAAGGGCGCAAAAGTAGGACGTTGCATCCCTGTAGCTCCTCGCCAGCCGACGAGAACATCACACCGTCCGGCAGACGACTTGAGGGTGCGACATGGCGACAACGCGACACGAGACGACAGCAATCCGATCCTTCGATCCCGACGGTACGAAGTCGAGAACCAAGGCGCCCAGCCTGGAACTCCTCGATCGTGCTCGTACCGGCTGGGAGCGGTTCCTCGATTCCTTCGAGGGGGCGTCCGATGAGTGAGCAGTACGAGTACGTCCCCCACCGCCTCCTGCACCGCCGGGTCAGGGACATCGCTTCCGGTACCGAAGGCGAGCTGATGGCCGTGGTCAACGAGAACGTCTCCGATGCCGGAGCGGACCGATGGGTGCGGCTCGCCTACGTCCGCGACCCGTCCGGTCTCGAATTCACCACCGCGGTAAGCAACATCGTGCCCGCCGACTACATCGACACCCTGGAAGCCACCCTCAACCGCCGGTGGCCACAGAACTGACCGCGATCGGCCCCGGACGGCCGCCGGACGCCACACCGAGCGAAGCGCGTAGCGATCCGCCGCGCCCGAATGCCCCGCAGGACGCTCAAGTCGCCGTTTCATGCGGGGAGGCCGTCCCCAGACCCGGATCGGCGGCGTATCGGCCCGCGCCCGGCCGCAGGCGGCCCGCCGGTTCGCTGATGCGGCCGCTCCTGCCGCTCGTCCCCCGTGACCGTCCTTCCGGGGGCTTCCCGCCGGTTCTTTGGCGTTCCGGGACGGGCCGGTCGGTCAAGGGTGGCCGAAGGCCATCGCGAAGCGACGCGACCGCAGGGAGCGCCCTTGAGGGACCGGACCGGCACGGAAGGACGATGGACCGGCGGGAAACCCCCAGCCCCTCCCCGATGCCGACCGGCCGGGTCCCGCTCCCCCACCGCCCGCCCGCACCCGGAAGACGGGTGCGCAGTCGCCCCTCAGGACCCGGCCGAACCAGCCGACCCCGAAGGCGACCCCGAAGGCGAAGCCGAAGGCCGTACCAGTTCCCCCAGCGTCGGGACCGACTCCGGGCGGGAGCGGACCGCCTCCGTGCACTCCCACGCGCGCGGCGGGTCCGCGTCGGGGCCGCCCAGGACCACCGGGCCCGGGCCCGCCGACACCGCGTCGCTCGCCGCCAGCGTGCACACCACCTGGGCCAGCGCCACCGGCTCCAGGTCCTCCGGCTTGCGGCTGAGCCTCAGCGTCCCCGCCGGGTCGCCCTGCCGCGCCGGGGCGACCGACAGCCCGTCCGGAACCACGGAGGTGAAGCCCGCGTCACGTTCCTCACCCGCCGGCCGCTTCTCCAGCACCTCCAGCAGCGCCTGCGCGACCAGCGCCACGGGCTCGCGCCCGGACCGCTTCTCGGGCACCGGAACAACCCGCTCCACACCGACCAGCTGCGAACCGCACACCAGCTCCACCGTGGCCCGGAAGCCCTGCACCCCGCTCGCGCCGGCCGGCTGCGCCGGGGTGTCGCAGGACACCCGGGACGGCGCCGCGCCCACGTCCACCGGCACCGTCGTCGCCCGGATCCCGCAGCCGGACAGCACCAGCAGTGCCACGAAGCCGCCCAGAGCGGCGGGCCCCCTACGCGTCCACGTCATCCGGGACCACCTTCCCCACGTCCATCGGCAGCCGCAGGGTGAAGACGGCCCCGCCGTCCGCGCCGTTCTCGGCCGTGATGTCACCGCCGTGGATGTGCGCGTTCTCCATCGCGATCGACAGGCCCAGCCCGCTGCCGTCCGACTTCGGCCGGGACGCGCTCGCCTTGTAGAAGCGGTCGAAGACGTGCGGAAGCACCTCCTCGGGGATGCCCGGGCCGTTGTCCCTGACCGCGATCACCAGCTGCTCCCCCTCCACGGCCACCGACACCCGCACCGGCGAGCCGCCGTGCTTGAGGGCGTTGCCGATCAGGTTGGCCAGGATCACGTCGAGCCGGCGCGGGTCGAGCCGCGCCACGATCCCGCGCCCGGCGTCGAGTTCGACCGCGTCCAGCCAGGCGCGGGCGTCGATGCAGGCCGTCACCTGGTCGGCGACGTTGACGTCGTCCAGGACCAGCCGCGCCGTCCCCGCGTCGAAGCGGGTGACCTCCATCAGGTTCTCCACCAGGTCGTTCAGCCGCCGCGTCTCGCTCACGACCAGCCCCACCGCCGGCGCGATCATCGGATCGAGGTACTCGACCTCCTCCTCCAGCACCTCGGCCACCGCGGTCAGCGCCGTCAGCGGCGTGCGCATCTCGTGCGACATGTCCGCCACGAACCGCCGGCTCGCCTCCTCGCGCGCGCTCATGTCGGCGACCTTCTTCTCCAGCGCCTCCGCCGTCTTGTTGAAGGTGTGCGCCAGGTCGGCGAGTTCGTCGGTGCCCGACACCTCCAGCCGGTGGTCCAGCTCCCCCTCGCCGAGCCGGCGCGCCGCGTCCCCGAGCCGCTGTACGGGCTTGAGCACGGTCCGCGCCGCCGCCTGCGCGAGCAGCGCCGAGCCGAGCAGCGCCAGGCCCGTCGCGATGGTCAACGACCAGCCCAGGGCGTTGAGGTCGGCCCGTTCCGTGGCGAGGGACTTGTACATGTAGCCCGTCGGCCCGCCGCCCACGATCCGGGTGCCGCCGACGAGGTACGGGTTCCCGTTCGGCTTCGTCCGCTGCCAGTACATGTGGTACTCGGCGTCGTTGGCGGCCGTCGTCTTCTGCCGGTCGTTCACCGCGTGCTGGAGCGACTTCGGTACGTCGTCCAGCCCGAAGGAGTCCGCGCCGGCGGCCCCGAAGACCTTGCGGCCGTCCTTGCGTTCGTGCACGAGCAGCACGCTGTAGCCGGGACTGCTGCCCGCCATCAGATCGGCGGTGCGCTGCATCTCCTCCGCGGTCGGGTCGGCGGGCAGCGCCGCGGCCCGGTTCTGCATCTCCTGGCGGAAGTCCCCGAGGGCCGCGTCCTGGGTACGGGTGAGCACCGCCTCGCGGTTGAGCCAGTAGGCGATCCCGGACGCGGAGACCGCGGCCGTCAGCGCGACCAGTGCGAACACCACCAGCAGCCGCAGCCGCAGGCTGGTCCAGCGCCGGCCCGCGAACAGGGCTCTGATCACTGCGGGGAGTCCAGCCGGTAGCCGACACCCCGGACGGTACGGATCAGCGTGGGTGAGGACGGCACTTCCTCGACCTTGGCGCGCAGCCGCTGTACGCAGGCGTCGACGAGACGCGAGTCGCCCAGGTAGTCGTGCTCCCACACCAGGCGCAGCAACTGCTGGCGCGAGAGCGCCTGGCCGGGCCGGCGGCTGAGCTCCAGCAGCAGCCTCAGCTCGGTCGGGGTCAGCTGGAGGTCCTCGCCGTTCTTCGTCACCGTCATGGCGGCCCGGTCGATGACCAGGGACCCGAACACGGCGGAGTCGCTCGCCTCGCGCTCACCGCGGCGCAGCACGGCCCGGATCCGGGCGTCGAGCACCCGGCCCTGGACGGGCTTGACCACGTAGTCGTCGGCACCCGACTCCAGGCCCACGACGACATCGATGTCGTCGCTGCGGGCCGTGAGCAGGATGATCGGCAGCTGGTCGGTGCGGCGGATCCGCCGGCACACCTCGAAGCCGTCGATCCCGGGCAGCATCACATCCAGCACGATCAGGTCCGGCCGCTGCTCGCGGAGCAGTTTCAGGCCGTCCTCTCCCGTCGCCGCGGTGGCCACACGGTGGCCCTGGCGTGACAGGGAAAGTTCGAGGGCCGTGCGGATGGCGTCGTCGTCCTCGATCAGCAACAGGAAAGGCACGGGCTCATTCTGTCCCATCGGCCGTCGGGACTCGACCGTCGTGGCGTCCCGGATCCGGCCGCGGGTGGCTGTGACAGGCCTGTGACAGTCGAAGGACACCCCGGTTATCTCGGGCGGGCAGGCTTCTGTCATCAAGCACGGACCGAAGCAGACTCCACGACGGGGGGCGCGAGATGAACACGCTGCACAGCACCACGACCAGCGCGGTTGTCACGCGGCTGCACGATGTGAACCGCCGGGCGGGTGTCCGTAACGTCACGGTCGCCCGTCCGCGGCCCGCACACGTCACAGCCATTGACGCGAACCAGTACCAGGCGGTTCCCGCACCGCGCACCCCGTCCTCCACCTCGGAGGCGGAGTTCACGGCCTACGTCCAGGAGCGGCGGGCCGCGCTCTACGCGACGGCCTTCCACCTCACCGGCGACCGCCACGAGGCGGAGGACCTGCTGCAGAGCGCGCTGTTCTCCACGTACCGCGCCTGGGACCGGATCAGCGACAAGGCGGCCGTCGGCGGCTACCTGCGGCGCACGATGACCAACCTGCACATCAGTGCCTGGCGTCGGCGCAAGCTGAACGAGTACCCGACCGAGGAACTGCCGGAGACGGCCTCCGACACGGACGCGATGCGCGGCACGGAACTGCGCGCGGTCCTGTGGCAGGCGCTGGCCCGGATCCCGGAGCCGCAGCGCACGATGCTGGTGCTGCGCTACTACGAGGGCCGCACCGACCCGGAGATCGCCGAGATCCTGGGCATCAGCGTCGGCACGGTGAAGTCGAGCATCTGGCGGTCGCTGCGTCGGCTGCGGGACGACGAGGCGCTGAGCTTCGGGCGTGACGAGGCGGAGTCCTTCGGGGAGCTCGTCGCGTAACGCTCAAAGACCAAGCGGTCGGGGGGTCCGTCCTACGGGGGTGGGGCGGGGGCCGCGGGGGGAGAAGAGGCGGGATCAAGCGGGCGGGGGTCCGCGTGATCCCGCCTTTTCATTTCTCCCCCGCGGTTCAGGCGGATCAGGCCGGGGTGTTCGCCGTACGGTGACGGCCGGCCGCCGCGGCGGCGAGACGGCCGAGGGCCTCGTCACGGGCGCAGGCGTGCGCGCCGAGCCCGACGTGCCGCGCCACGATGCCGCGCTCGGCCCGCATCAGCCGCCAGCCCCTGCGCAGCAGGAACGGGACGGACTTGCGGCCCTCCCGCAGGTCCCGGGCGAGCCGCCGCCTGAAGGTGGTCGAGGGCCGGCCGCGCAGGCAGATCGCGTCCGCGAGCAGCCCGAGCTCCTGGCAGCGCACGACGATGTCGGCGGCGAAGATCCCCTCCGCGATGAACAGCGGGGTCCGGTCGATGTCCAGGGCCTCCGAGCCGGTGCGCGAGGAGGTGGCGATGGAGTACTCGGGGACCTCCGTACGACCCGTCGCACAGAGTTCCTCGATGGCGGCGACGGCGGCGTCCGCGTCCCAGGAGAGCGGGGAGTCCCAGTCGATGTCGGAGCTGCCCTCGACCAGCGGGAGGGTCGGGTCCGTCCCCTCCTTGTAGAAGTCGTCCAGGCGCAGTACGGGCAGGCCCGAGCGGGCCGCGAGCGAGGACTTGCCGGATCCCGAGGGACCGGTCAGCAGGACGACGCGCGTGGGAAGGGGAGATGAACAGCTCACGGGTCATAAGTGTGCGGCATTACCCGGCGTATCAACACACCGCGGACAGCCGCTGCGACGACCCTCACACCGATCGGCGGCTGGAATCGGGCGGACGCCCTCGGCTACGCTGCGTGCGCACTCGACTACGAGCACAGGCGGGAACCCATGGCACGTCACGCAGCCTCCGACCCTTCGCCGAAGCGGCTCCGCGCCGCCGGCCTGACCCTCTCGATGGCCGGCGCGGCCCTGGCGATGGCGGCGGGCGCCGCACAGGCCGGGGAACTCGACGTCCCGGCGGCCGTGGCGGGGGTCGCCAATCCGATCGGGAACCTGAAGGTGAACCCGCTGGCGCACACCGGCGTGGACCCCCTGGACAACGGCGTGGCCACGAAGGTGGCCGATTTCCCCTCGGTCGGGACCACCGCGGTCACCGGCATCCTGACGCAGGGCCCGTCGGTGAAGGAGCTCCCGACGGCCGCCGTGACTTCCCTGCTGTCCCCGGTCCTGCCGAAGTAGGCCTGCCGCCTACGCCTGCGGCCCCCACGGTCGGCTGAACCGAAGGGGCCGCGTCGGCGAAGCCGGCCTAGTAAGAGCTTCCGCCCGCGCCCAGGGAGCCCGTCGGGTGCCAGACCGTCTTCGTCTCCAGGAAGGCGGTCATGCGCGCGGTGCCCGGGTCGGCGCTCCAGTCGTCCACAGGCTGTGGACGCAGGACGCGCTTGAGGTTGTCCGCCGCCGCGATCTCCAGCTCCTTGGCGAGGGCCGCGTCGGCACCCGCCAGGTCGATGGCGTTGACGTCCTGGTGGGAGGCCAGGTGGGGGCCCATCTCGCCGGCCTTGCCGGAGAGGATGTTGACCACGCCGCCCGGGAGGTCGGAGGTGGCCAGCACCTCGCCCAGGGACAGGGCGGGGAGCGGAGACTCCTCCGAGGCGATGACCACGACGGTGTTGCCGGTGGCGATCACCGGGGCGATCACCGAGATCAGGCCCAGGAACGACGAGTCCTGCGGGGCCACGACCGTGACGACGCCCGTCGGCTCGGGGGTGGAGAGGTTGAAGAACGGGCCCGCGACCGGGTTGGCCCCGCCCACGATCTGGCCGATCTTGTCCGTCCAGCCCGCGTACCAGACCCAACGGTCGATGGCCGCGTCGACGACCGCGCCGGCCTTCGACTTCGACAGGCCCTCGGCCTCGCCGACCTCGCGGACGAACTGCTCGCGGCGGCCCTCCAGCATCTCGGCGATGCGGTAGAGGATCTGGCCGCGGTTGTACGCGGTCGCGCCGGACCAGCCGCCGAAGGCCTTGCGGGCGGCGACGACCGCGTCACGGGCGTCCTTGCGGGAGGACAGCGGGGCGTTGGCCAGCCAGTTGCCCTTGGAGTCCGTCACTTCGTACACCCGGCCGCTCTCGGAGCGGGGGAACTTGCCCCCGACGTACAGCTTGTAGGTCTTGAAGACGTTCAGACGGGTCGACTCAGACATCGAGGTAGCCCTCCAGGCCGTGGCGGCCGCCCTCGCGGCCGAAGCCCGACTCCTTGTAGCCGCCGAAGGGCGAGGTCGGGTCGAACTTGTTGAACGTGTTGGCCCAGACGACACCCGCGCGGAGCTTGTTCGCGACCGCGAGGATGCGCGAGCCCTTCTCCGTCCAGATGCCGGCGGACAGGCCGTACTGGCTGTTGTTGGCCTTGGCGACGGCCTCGTCCGGGGTGCGGAACGTCAGCACGGACAGCACCGGGCCGAAGATCTCGTCGCGGGCGACGGTGTGCGCCTGGGTGACGTTCGTGAAGAGCGTCGGGGCGAACCAGTAGCCGGCGGACGGGAGCTCGCACGCGGGGGACCAGCGCTCGGCGCCCTCGGCCTCGCCGGTCTCGGCGAGCGCGGTGATCCGGGCGAGCTGCTCGGCGGAGTTGATCGCGCCGATGTCGGTGTTCTTGTCGAGCGGGTCGCCCAGGCGCAGCGTGGAGAGGCGGCGCTTGAGGGAGTCCAGCAGCTCGTCGTGGATCGACTCCTGGACCAGCAGGCGGGAGCCCGCGCAGCAGACCTGGCCCTGGTTGAAGAAGATGCCGTTGACGATGCCCTCGACGGCCTGGTCGATGGGCGCGTCGTCGAAGACGATGTTGGCGCCCTTGCCGCCCAGCTCCAGGGTGACCTTCTTGTCGGTGCCGGCGACGTGGCGGGCGATCTTCTTGCCCACGGCGGTCGAGCCGGTGAAGGCGACCTTGTTGACGTCCGGGTGCTCGACGAGGGCCGCGCCCGCGTCGCCGTAGCCGGTGAGGATGTTGACGACGCCCTTGGGCAGGCCCGCCTGGCGGCAGATGTCCGCGAAGAACAGCGCGGAGAGCGGGGTCGTCTCGGCGGGCTTCAGCACGACGGTGTTGCCGGTGGCGAGCGCCGGGGCGATCTTCCAGGCCAGCATCAGCAGCGGGAAGTTCCACGGGATGACCTGGCCGGCGACGCCCAGCGGGCGCGGGTTCGCGCCGTAGCCCGCGTGGTCGAGCTTGTCCGCCCAGCCCGCGTAGTAGAAGAAGTGCGCGGCGACGAGCGGGAGGTCCGCGTCGCGGGTCTCCTTGATCGGCTTGCCGTTGTCCAGGGTCTCCAGGACGGCCAGCTCGCGGCTGCGCTCCTGGATGATCCGGGCGATGCGGAAGAGGTACTTGGCGCGCTCGGAGCCCGGCAGCGCGGACCACTTCTCGAAGGCCTTGCGGGCGGCCTTCACGGCGCGGTCGACGTCGGCGGCGCCGGCCTGGGCGACCTCGGCGAGGACTTCCTCGGAGGACGGGGAGACGGTCTTGAAGACCTTGCCGTCGGCGGCGTCGGTGAACTCGCCGTCGATGAAGAGCCCGTAGGAGGGGGCGATGTCGACGACCGAGCGGGACTCGGGGGCCGGTGCGTACTCGAAGAGGGATGCCATGGTGATCAGTCCACCGTCACGTAGTCGGGACCGGAGTAACGCCCGGTGCTCAGCTTCTGGCGCTGCATGAGCAGGTCGTTCAGCAGGCTGGAGGCGCCGAAGCGGAACCACTCGTTGGTCAGCCAGTCCGCGCCCGCGGTCTCGTTGACCAGGACCAGGAACTTCAGCGCGTCCTTGGTCGTCCGGATGCCGCCGGCCGGCTTCACGCCGATCTGGATGCCGGTCTGCGCCTTGAAGTCGCGGACGGCTTCGAGCATCAGCAGCGTGTTGGCCGGGGTGGCGTTGACGCCGACCTTGCCGGTGGAGGTCTTGATGAAGTCGGCGCCCGCGAGCATGCCGATCCAGGAGGCGCGGCGGATGTTGTCGTAGGTGGACAGCTCGCCGGTCTCGAAGATCACCTTGAGCCGGGCGGCGGTGCCGTCCTCGCGGACGCACGCCTCCTTGACGGCCTTGATCAGCTCGTACGTGTCCAGGTAGCGGCCGGCGAGGAAGGCGCCACGGTCGATGACCATGTCGATCTCGTCGGCGCCGGCGGCGACGGCGTCACGGGTGTCGGCGAGCTTGACGGGCAGGGCGGCGCGGCCGGCCGGGAAGGCGGTGGCGACGGAGGCGACCTTGACGTCGGCGCCGTTCAGCCCGGCCTTGGCGGTGGCCACCATGTCGGGGTAGACGCAGACCGCGGCGGTCATCGGCGTGCCGCGGTCGGTCGGGTCGGGGTTGACGGCCTTGGCGGCGAGCGCCCGCACCTTGCCCGGGGTGTCCGCACCCTCGAGCGTGGTCAGGTCGATCATCGAGATGGCCAGGTCGATGGCGTACGCCTTGGCCGTCGTCTTGATCGAGCGGGTGCCGAGCGAGGCCGCGCGGGCCTCCAGGCCGACTGCGTCTACGCCGGGCAGCCCGTGCAGGAAGCGGCGCAGCGCGCTGTCGGACGTCGTCACGTCAGCGAATGCGGTGAGGGTGGTGGGCATGGTCACCACATGAGCATATCTACGCGCGTAGCTTCCTGTCACCCCCCTCGCGCACATCTGCGCGTGACATCCGTCATCGGTGCACCCGGCCGGGTGTACGGCACAATCGGCGGCATGACTACGCCCTCCCCCCACGAGCCGGTCTACGCCGACCGCGTCTACCGCTCCCCCATGGCCGTCGTCACCGGGGTGGGGCTGCTGGCCCTGATCGCGTGGCTGTGCGGGGACGCCGTCGTACGCGGCGAGGGGAGCGCCCGCTGGGTCGGACTCGCCATCGCGCTGTTCGCCGTACCTCTGACGGTCGCCTTCACCCTGCGGCCGGCCGTCTTCGCCAACGACGACCGGATGCGGGTGCGCAACCCCTTCCGCGTCATCGAGCTGCCCTGGGCGGCCGTGGACGCGGTCCGCGCCGGGTACTCGGCGGAGGTGCTCGCGGAGGGGTCGAAGTACCAGCTCTGGTCGGTGCCGGTGTCGCTGCGCGAGCGCAAGAAGGCGAGCCGCAAGTTCAGCCGCCGTGACGCGCTGAGCGGCAAGGGGCTCGGGCAGGACGACGCCGCGGACGCGGCGGCCGCGGCCGGGCCCCAGCGCGCCGCCGCCGACCAGGTCGTGGACGAGCTGCGCGAGCTCGCCGAGCGCGGGGCGGGGCGGCCGACGGCGCAGGGCTCCGTCACCGTGAAGTGGGCCTACGAGATCATCGCCCCCGCCGTCGTCGGTGCGGTCGCGCTGATCGTCCTGCTCGCCACGGGCTGACCCGGCGCGCGACCGGCGAATTACGTCACTCCCCCGGCAGGTCCGGAACCGGCGCCGCCGGGGGGTGCGTCCTCCCGGGTGTGCACCGTCTTGAGGGCAGCGGCAGCGCCGCCACCGCCACACAGCTCCCGCTCCGGCTCCGCCTCCTGAGCGGGGCCCTGCTGGCCGCTCATCTGGTCCTCGTCGGATGGCTCACCCTGCGCCCGCTGGACGTCCCCTGGGCGGCGGCGGCGAACCTGGAGTTCCTGGAGGGCATCCGCGCGGACCTCGCCTACGGGCCGCTGGAGGCCGCGCAGCGGATCGGCGAGGGGGTGGCCCTGCTGGCCCCGCTGGGGGCGCTGCTGCCGCTGGTCGGCGGCCGGCTCACCCATACGTCGCTGGGCGCGTGGTCCTCGCTGGGCCGCACGACGGCCGCGACGGTACTGATCTCCCTGAGCATCGAGATGCTGCAGAGCGCGGTCCCGGGCCGGGTCGTGGACGTGGACTCGCTGCTGCTGAACACGCTCGGGGTGGTCCTCGTCCACCTCGCCGTGCTGCCGGCCCTGAGGGCCCGGATGCGGCGCTCGCTGCGGCCTCAGGGGTCCACCCCGAGAATTACCAGGGTCGGCCTCGCCCCCTGGGCCGAGGTGCTGTCGGCGGTACCGCGGGAGTATTGAGACATCGCACGGGACACGGGATTCCGAGCGGTTCCGATACGAAAGTCCCGACACGAAGGAGACAGACCATGAGCGCGTTGACCCGCCCCCGTGACGGACGGATGATCGGTGGCGTCTGCGCCGGCCTCGCGCGCCGCTTCGGAATCAAAGCGCGGACGATGCGCATCATTTTCGTGCTCTCGTGCCTGCTGCCCGGCCCGCAGTTCCTGATCTACCTGGCGCTGTGGCTGCTGATGCCGAACGAGAAGGCCTCTTCCGCCACCGGTTCGGCGCGGACCGCCTGGTAGGTGCGGACCGCCTGGTAAGTGCGGACGGCCTGGTAGATCGGCCGCGGTGAGTACCCGCCGCAGCCACCCCGGTCGCGGGGGTGGACCCGCCGCGGTCCCCGGCGGGCCCCGGCGGAATCCGAGCGGCGCTCAGCCCGCCTTGCGCACCTTCTCCAGCTGCTTGTCGGCCACTTCCTGCGGGACCAGCACCTTCTTGTCGGCGGAGGCCACGTTGAGGGCCATCAGGCGCACGACCCGGTCCCCCTCGCGCACGACGACCAGGTGGACCTGCGCCGAGACGCCCGCGGCGGCGGCCGTCGTGGTCCAGCTGACGCTCTCGTCGCCGTCGGCCTTGTAGGGGGCCGCCTTCACGTCGCGGTAGCTGCCGGTCTGCTTCTGGACGGTGGCGGTGAAGCCCGCGCCGCAGGCCGCCACGGCCTCGCGCAGCCGGGAGAGGACCCGCTTGGCGTCGCTCTCGCTGTAGGAGCTGACGGAGGCGGAGACCGCGAGCCCGGCCTGCTTCTGCGAGCCGATGCCGCGGTTGACGGTCTCGTGCGCCGCCGGGTCCGGCTTGTCGCCCATGACGTCGGCGAGGGGCTGGCAGGCCTTCTTGTCCGCCTGCGGCTGACCCTCGGGGGCGTTGGGGTTCTTGCCCTGCGCGGAGATCTGGTAGCCGGCCAGGTCGCCCTGCCGGAGGGCAGCCGCCTCCAGGGTGGCGTCCTTCGCCTTGGGCGCGGCGGAGACGACCGGGGCGCCGGAGGCGCCCGGGGCGGGGGCCGCCGCGGAACCCTTCGGGTCCGGTGACCTGCCCGCGGCGGGGGCCGGGGATCCACTGCACCCCACCGCCGCGAGGAGCAGGCAGGGAACCAGCGCGACCATCGTCGCTCGTGCCTTCATGCGCATGACCTAGACCTCATACCCCGTGCGTCGGCGGGCAGTTGGGGGCGATCGTGGCACACCGCACGGCGGAGTACACACCCGTTCGAAGGGGTGTGCGTCCGCCGCACGCGCGTGCGCATCGCGGCAGCGTCAGCCGCCGAGGCCGTTCAGGGCGCCGGTGGCCGGGGCCAGGCCGCCGAGCAGGCCGGTGACCGGCGCGGTCGGGTCGGAGGACTGCTGGCCGTCCTGGCCGTGCTCGGTCTGGTTCGTGAGCGAGCTGGTGGCCCCCGTGACGGTGCTGAGGGCGTCCGTCAGGTTGGCGGCCGGAAGCCCGGCGGCGGAGGCGGTACCGGCAGCGCCCGCGGCGAGGGCGGCTCCGACGACAGCGAGACCGAGGGACTTGGCAGCTGACAGCTTCATGAATTGTCCTTGCGACGGGGAATTGAGCGGCTCCGCAAGCTAGTCACTCCAAACCCTCGGCCGCAAACATAAGACCATATGAGAAAGCACCCGGGAGTTGGTGCTCCCGGGCGCTTTCCGTGGGTCATTCCGTGGCCTAGGCCGATACAGTTCCGCTGGTCGAAGCGGTCTGACGGAACAGCCACTCGGACTTCAGCTCCGCATAGCCCGGCTTGATCACGTCGTTGATCATGGCCAGTCGTTCATCGAAAGGAATGAACG
Organism: Streptomyces sp. NPDC004667; assembly: GCF_040609475.1. Lineage (NCBI taxonomy): Bacteria > Bacillati > Actinomycetota > Actinomycetes > Kitasatosporales > Streptomycetaceae > Streptomyces > Streptomyces sp. NPDC004667. The sequence goes on from NZ_JBEXKC010000050.1 coordinate 33,454, forward strand.
CGGACTTCATCGCATTGACGGTGAACCACTGCATGTCGTCGAGCGAGTAGCCGAAGGTATCGACCAGGTGCTCGAACTCGCGGCTCATGCTGGTGCCGCTCATCAGCCGGTTGTCGGTGTTGACCGTCAGACGGAAGTGCAGCTTGCGCAGCAGACCGATCGGGTGCTCGGCGTACGAGGCGGCCGCGGCCGTCTGCAGGTTCGAGGTCGGGCACATCTCCAGGGGGATGCGCTTGTCCCGGACGTACGAGGCCAGGCGGCCCAGCTTCACCGAGCCGTCCTCGGCGACCTCGATGTCGTCGATGATCTTCACGCCGTGGCCGAGCCGGTCGGCGCCGCACCACTGCAGGGCCTGCCAGATCGACGGCAGGCCGAAGGCCTCGCCCGCGTGGATCGTGAAGTGGTTGTTCTCGCGCTTGAGGTACTCGAACGCGTCGAGGTGACGGGTGGGGGGGAACCCGGCCTCGGCACCGGCGATGTCGAAGCCGACCACGCCGTTGTCGCGGTAGCGGTTGGCCAGTTCGGCGATCTCCAGCGCGCGGGCCGCGTGCCGCATGGCGGTCAGCAGCGCCCCGACGCGGATGCGGTGACCGTTGGCCTTGGCGCGGCGCTCGCCCTCGCGGAAGCCGTCGTTGACCGCCTCGACGACCTCTTCGAGGCTCAGGCCGGCTTCCAGGTGCTGCTCCGGGGCGTAGCGGATCTCGGCGTACACGACGCCGTCCTCGGCCAGGTCCTCGGCGCACTCCGCGGCGACCCGGAAGAGGGCCTCCTTGGTCTGCATGACCGCGCAGGTGTGCGCGAAGGTCTCCAGGTAGCGCGGGAGGGAGCCGGAGTCGGCGGCTTCGCGGAACCAGATGCCCAGCTTGTCGGCATCGGTCTCGGGGAGGTTCTCGTAGCCGACCTCGCGGGCCAGCTCGATGATGGTCCCGGGGCGCAGGCCACCGTCGAGGTGGTCGTGCAGGAGCACCTTCGGGGAGCGGCGGATCTGATCCGGGGTGGGCAGGTTGGGGGTCTCGCTCGTCATCTGCGCACTCTAGCTCCTACGCGCGTAGAGCACCGGTTGGCGCAGGGGGTCGATATGTAACAGAGACCGTACGGACGGGTGGCGTACACCTGTCAGTCTGAGACTGTTCCGCCATGGCACAGCATGCGCCGCCGGCGCGCGGGGCCCGTCTGGGGCGGGCGGCCGGCGCGAACGGCTCGGGTTCGACGGTCAGTGGTGTGGTGCTCCTGCTTCCCGGAGCGTCCAGATTCTCCCCCGGTCCGGTGCGTCCGCTCGCGCGGGCACTGGCCCGGACGGGCGGACGGGACGGGCTGGTCGCGCACACCGTGGCGCACGGCGCGGGCTCCCGGGAGGAGGCCGCGCGGTGGGCGGTGGACGAGGCGTTACGGCTCTACGGGGACGTGCCCGTGTGCCTGGCCGGCTACTCCGCGGGCGGCGGGGCGGCACTGCGGGAGGCGGGGCACGATGCCGTCAACTCGGTGCTGGCGCTAGCCCCTTGTCTGACGGAGGCCGCGCGCGGGGCCTCCCCTGAACCGGTGAAACAGCTCGCGGGCCGGCACGTGCTGATCGTGCACGGCACGAACGACGCGCGCAGCGACCCGGAGGCCTCCTTCCGGCTGGCGGCGCGGGCCAAGAAGGCGAATCGTTCTACCTGTCGGTTCGAGGTGCACTCCGACGGCCACGGGTTGCGGGACCACCAGGCGGAAGTGGTGGCGCTCTGCGTGGACTTCGTCCTCGGGTCCATGTTCTCCGGGCGGTACTCGCGGCCGGTGACCGACGCCCTGGCCGCGCCGCCGCCGCTGGGGCTGCGGATGCCGCTGGCCTCGGGATTCGGGCGGTCCCTGCGGGGCTGAGGATCCACTGTCGGGCGGGCGGCGCGAGCGTAGAGTGAGGAGTGGACTCGGGGTGGCTCGGGGTGCCTTGCGGGAGGCGGTCACCGATGGCCGGACTGGTGCGCAGAAGCTTCGACAGCGCCGACGAGACGCGGTCGTTCGAGGGCGGCAAGGGCAGGATGGACCTCCTCCAGACCGCCGACGGGCCCGTCGGGCGGGCCGTGTGCGAGCCGGGCTGGAAGTGGTCCGAGCACGTGAAGCCGCTGGCGGGCACCGACAGCTGCGAGGCCGCGCACACGGGCTACGTGGTGAGCGGACGCATCCAGGTCGTCATGGACGACGGGGAGAGCAGCGAGTTCGGCACCGGTGACTTCCTGCAGATCGCGCCCGGACACGACGCCTGGGTGCTGGGCGACGAGCCGTGCGTGGTCCTGGACTGGACCGGGTACGGGAACTTCGCGAAGCCGTCGTCCTGATCCGTCACCCGTCGAGGAAGACGGGATTGGTGAGCGCCGCCGGGGCGCCCGGCAGCGGCGGGGCGCCCGCCGGGTGGCGGACCTCCGCCCGCACGTAGGCCGAGCGCGCCGGCGTGGTGTGCCACTCCAACGGGGCGGGCACCGCGTCGGGCGCGGCGGCGGGGACGGTGAGGACCACGCCCTGGTCGGTCACCAACCGCAGCTCGCAGCCAGCGGTGGCGGAGCCGGTCACCGAGAGCCTTACGAGCACGTCCGTGTCCGGGCCCGGGGTGGACAGGCGCCCGCCGATGCCGGCGTGGGCGCCGCGGTCGGTCACTGCGTCGAAGGAGACGGTGACGCGGTCGGACTCCGCGGCGTAGGACCGTCCGGAGCGCAGGCCCGCCAGGACCGCCTCGCGGGTGAGGTCGTCGGCCAGGACGACGGTCTGCGGGGTGCCGACACGGTCCGGGTCGCGGTGGTGGTCGCTGGCCGCGACGGCCGGGAGCCAGTGGTCGCCGCGGGCGCCGCGCAGGGTGGCGTCCCAGGAGGCCAGGGCGACCTCGTCGTCCGGGGTCCAGGGACCGTTCCAGACCTCCACCGCGTCGGCCTCGCCGAAGCCGAACTTCCAGGCGCAGCCGATGCAGGTGGCGTGCGGGTGCGCGGGCACGACGAGGCCGCCCGCGCCCCGGATCGTACGGGCGAACCGGCCGAAGCGGTCGTCGCGGGCCCGGTAGCGCCAGTCGACGAAGGTGCCGGGGTCGGTGCCGACGGCGAGGACGTGGCCGGTGCGGGTGGTGACCTCCTCTCCGGTGAGGACCAGGAGCTCCGGGGGGACGACGTCGGCCCAGGCGGTGTGCGCCGAGTGGGTGTTGTGGTCGGAGGAGTTGATGAAGTCCAGGCCGGCGGCGCGGGCGAGGGCGGCTATCTCGGCCGGGGTGCGGCGCCCGTCGGAGTGCACGGAGTGGACGTGGCAGTCGCCCCGGTACCAGGCGCGGCCGCGGCCCCGGGCGCGCTGGGGCGGGTAGCGGCGCGGGGCCGCGGGGGCGGCGGGTCCGTAGGTGAAGGTCGCGGTGATCTCGTACGGGAGCCCTCGCGGGGCCACCGTGTACGGGCCGAGGAGCAGGTGCCAGCGGCCGGCGTCGATGGGGCCGGGCAGGTAGCCGGGGGTGGCCGCGTCGGTGCGCAGGAAGAACTCCGAGCGGGCGCCGCCGGACCAGCCGCGGAAGCCGTGGCCGCCGAGGGCGGTGCCGCGCGGGTCGAAGATGCCGATGTCGAGGGCGTTGCCGGGGGTGCCGGACGGCACCGGGGGCTTCTCGTAGGTGTAGGAGACGTGCAGCTCGCGTACGCCGGCGGGGACGTCCAGGGGGACTTCGACGAAGTCCGGGGCGCCCGCGGGGATGGTGCCGCGCAGGGTCCTGGTCGTGGGGGCTCCCCCGGTGCCGGTGCCGGTGCCCGTGCCGGTGACGGCGGAGGGGACGTGCGGGGCGGCCGCGGCGGCCGCCAGCAGATCGCGTCGGGTCATCGCCATGTCCCCAGGGTGACCGGGTGAGGTGAATCCCGCGTGGATTCGGTGTGTGGGGCGGGGTCTGGGCCGACAGGGCCTAGCCGGTGCGCGGGGCCGGGGTGGGGGTGTGGAGGAGGGTGGTGGCCCGGTCCAGGCTGCGGGTGAGGGCGGGACGGGTCGGGCCGGTGGCGAGGACGTACGCGTGGTGGAGGGTGCCGGTGGGGGCCCGGTGGACGGTGGCGTCCGGCGGGACCTGGAGCCGGACGCGGACCACTCCGGGCAGGGCGCGGGCGGCGGCGAGGGCTTCGGCGGCGCCGGCGGGGCCGCCGCCGGGCGGGAAGTCGACGTAGCGCAGGCCCGCGTGGGCGGTGGCGGGCGGTTTGCGGACGGGCGCGGGCAGGCCGAGGCCGGCGGTGAGGGCGTGGGCGAGTACGTCGGTGCCGTGGGCGAGGCGCAGCAGCTGGGTGACCTCCTCGGCGCCGGGGTGGGGGTGGGTCTCGATCAGGCGGGGGCCGCGGGCGGTGAGGACGACCTCGGTGTGGGAGGGGCCGTCGCGGTGGCCGGCGAGGTCGAGTACGCCGCGTACGAGGGCCCGTACGGCTTCGGCGGTGGCGGGGTCGAGGGCGACGGGCGCGTCGTGGCCGGCGGCGGTGGGGGCGTGGGCGGGCGGGCCCGGGTCGGGGCAGGGGCCCCGGTCGGGGTCGGGGGCGGGCAGGGTCCTGGTCCAGCCGAGGACGCGGTGGCGGCCCTGCCGGGAGAGGGTCTGGACGGCGAGTTCGGGGCCTTCAAGGAACTCCTCCACCAGCAGGTCGGTGATCTCGGGGTAGTACGGGGCGGCGGCCCGTGCCCCGGCCTCGTCGTGGACGACGAGCACGCCTTCGCCGTGGGTGCCCGCCCGGGGCTTGATGACGCAGGGGTAGCCGATGAGGGTGGTGAGGAAGGGGATCAGGGCGGCCCGTCCGCAGCGTGCGAAGGAGACGGGCCGGGCGGGGTGGAGGGTGTTGGCGCGGGCGCGCAGGGCGGCCTTGTCCATGAGGGCCGAGACGGCGGAGGCCGGGGTGCCGGGCAGACCGAGGGCCTCGTTGGCGCGGGCGGCGGCCAGGGCCGTGGCGGGGCCGAAGCCGAAGACGCGGGCCCGGCCGTGGCCGGCCTCCGCCAGCCGGGCGACGGCCCGGACCAGGCGGGGGTGGTCGCGCCAGTCCGTCCGTACCCGCCGCTCCGCCCCCTCACGGTCGGATGGCACCGATGGATCCGGCGCGACCACCACGGCGCGCGCGCCCGCACGGCGGGCGGCGGCCACCTCGGCCGGGCGCGGGCCGAGCAGGACCGCCACGGGTCGGTGCCGTGGTCCGGTGGTCGTCCCCTGCTGCCGCATACCGCGCTCCCCCCGTCACGCCGTGCCCCCACTGTGCCGGTCCGGCATATGCCTGAGTCGCCCTTTCAGGCGTCGAGTTGCCGCCTTGCGGGAACACGAGGGGTTTATAAACAGACACACACAGGGACGAATAGGCATATGCCAGTGGATGCCGAGGAAGTCGACCGGGCGGAGGGCGGGGGCGATCTGAGCCCCGCCGCGCAACGCCTCTACGCCTACGCGGTGGAGCGGCCGGCCTTCACCGCCGCCGAGGCCACCTCGGCCCTCGGCGTCCGCGCGGGTGCCGCGATCACCGAGCTGGCCGCCGGCCACCTGCTCCAGCGGGCCCCGGGGACGGGCCCCGAGCGGTGGACCGCGGTGGCGCCCCGGGCGGCGGCGGCCCGCGCGCTGGCCCCGCTGGCGCTGCTCGTACGGGAGACCCACGACGAGATGGACCGGCTGCGCGGACGGCTGGAGGCGCTGGTGCCCGCGTACGAGGCGGGGGCCGCGCACCGGGACCTGAGCGGGGCGGGCCGGCTGGAGCTGGTGACGGACCTGGGGGCGGTGCGCGGGCTGATCACGGAGCTGGCGGCAGGGTGCGAGCGGGAGCTGCTGACCTCCCAGCCGGGCGGCGGGCGGCCGCAGGAAACCCTGGAGGAGGCGGTCGGGCGGGACGAGTCGCTGCTGGCCCGCGGGGTCCGGATGCGGACGATCTACCAGCACACGGCGCGCTACTCACGGCCGACGGCGGCGTACGTCGAGCGGGTGACGGCGCTGGGCGCGCAGGTGCGGACGCTGGGCGACGGGCTGATGCGGATGCTGATCTTCGATGCGCGGACCGGGCTGATGGCGGTGCCGGACCGGACGGGGGCGGCACTGGTGGTCCGGGAGCCGAGCGTCGTCCACTTCATGACGGCCGCCTTCGAGCGGTCCTGGCTGGGGGCGCAGCCGTTCGCCACGACGGTGAGTCCGGAGGCGGCCCGGTCGATCTCGGACGAGCTGCGGCAGACGATCGTGCGGCTGCTGTCGGAGGGGCTGGAGGACAAGGTGATCGCGCGCAGGCTGGGGATGTCGGAGCGGACGTGCCAGCGGCACATCGCGGAAATCATGCGGGCGGTGGGCGCCAAGTCCCGCTTCCAGGCCGGGTACCTGCTCTCCGCTGCCGCGGACCACCACCCGGACCGCCGCCCGGACCGGGACCCCGGAACCGGCGGACCGGTCCGCTGACGCGTTGTTAGTCTGCGGCGATGGGACTGGACATCACCGTGGTCATGGCCGACTGGGAACACCTGGCCCGGATACCGGCCGCCGCGCGCCTGGACGCCCTGATCGACGCCGTGTGCCCGGACTACTGCTGCGATCCGTGCGAGGAGGCCGACCGCACCGTGCCGGGCGGCTGGGTGTGGCAGCGGCGGACGCCGTGGTGCGCCGAGTACCGGTTCTTCGGGACCACCGGTACCTACGCCTGGCACTTCCGGCTCGCCGAGGCCTGGGAGGACCTGCGCCCGTCGGCCTCACCCGCGCTGCGGGAGGCCCTCGACCGTTTCCTGGGCGGCCTGTTCTGGCACGGCCCGGACCAGCAGGCGGCAGCGGAACCGGACGACGGCCCCCGGCCCGCCCCCGGCTTCCCGGGCGACCCCGCACCGTGGCGCCCCGAGGTGCTCGCGCTCGGTTCCCCGGACGAGGTGGCGGCGCTGACCCGCGCCTGGGAGACGGCCGCGCCACGGCTGGAGGAGCTCCGGGAGCCCTTCGCCGCCTCGGCCGGCCGCCGGCCGGCCTGGTTCGCCACCTTCGACGTCGCCGGCGCGCTCCTGCGCGAGTGGGGTGACGTGGCCACGGGGGCCGGGGAGCGCGGCTGGGGGCTGATCGGGCTGCCGTACTGAAACGCGACCGCCCGGCTAGACGAGCGGCTCCAGTTCGGGGATCAGGCGCCCGCGGCGGGACAGCAGGAAGCGCTTGAACTCCGCCACCGGCGGGGTGTCGGGGTGGCCGTCCAGCCAGGCGACGCCGATCTGGCGCACCGCGCGCGGCGCCGTCACCGTCAGCTCCACCACCCCCGGCCGGGGCACGGCGGGCGGCGGCAGCAGGGCCACGCCCAGGCCCGCCGCGACCAGGCCGCGCAGGGTCTCGGCTTCCTCGCCCTCGAAGGCGACCTTCGGGGTGAAGCCCGCTTCCGCGCACAGGTCGTCGGTGATGCGGCGCAGGCCGTAGCCCGCTTCCAGGGTGACGAAGGTTTCCTCCGCGGCCTCGGCGAGCCGGATCCGCTTGCGCACCGCGAGGCGGTGGTCGTCCGGGACCACCAGGCGCAGCCGCTGTTCGTCGAGCCGGCGGGCCACCAGGTCGGGGGCGTCGGGCAGGGGCGAGGTGAGGCACAGGTCGAGTTCTCCGGCCCGGAGCTTCTCCAGCATGGCCTCGCCGTAGTTCTGGACGAGGGAGAACCGTACGCGCGGGTGGTCGGCCCGGAAGGCGCGGATCAGGCCGGGCACGGTCTCGGGGCCCAGGGTGTGCAGGAAGCCGAAGGCGACCTTCCCGAAGGAGGGGTCGGCGTCCTCCTGGACGGAGCCGGCCGCGCGGGCGATGCCCTCCAGGGCCCGTTCGGCGGAGGCGAGGAAGGTGCGGCCGGCCGTGGTGAGGGCGACGGTGCGGCCCTTGCGGGCGAACAGCGTGACGCCCAGGTCCTGTTCGAGGCGGACCATCGCCCTCGACAGGGTGGACTGCGGGACGCCCAGCTCGTGCGCGGCGCGGGTGACGTGCTCGTGCCGGGCGACGGCGGTGAAGTACGCGAGGCGCGGGGCCAGCAGGCGTGTCACGGCCATGTCTTCTTCGTAACGGTTCGTTGACATGTACGCCCCTGAGCTGTGGTGATGCGCGAGTGGATCGATTATCGCGAATTCGTGCATTGGACGCATGAAAAACAGGGGCCTACCTTCGACGTATGCCTCCCGCTCATACCGGGGCACCCGTCACCTCGGGTGCCTCCACCGCGTCGTTCCCGCAGCCCGAAGCCCACTCCCCCGGCCGCCCCGGCTACCGCCGGATGAGCCTCGCGCTCTTCGCCGCCGGACTGGCGACCTTCGCCCTCCTCTACTCCACCCAGGCGCTGCTGCCCGCGGTCTCCGCCGGCTTCGGCGTGACGGCCGGTCAGGCCAGCTGGACGGTGTCGGCGGCCACCGGCGCGCTCGCCCTGTTCGTCCTGCCGCTCAGCGCGCTGTCGGAGCGGTTCGGGCGGACCCGGATGATGACCTGGTCGATGGTGATCGCAGTCGGCGTCGGCCTCCTCGTCCCCTTCGCCCCGAACCTGGAGTGGCTGGTGGCGCTGCGCGCGGTGCAGGGCGCGGCGATCGCCGGGATCCCGGCCTCCGCGATGGCGTACCTCGCGGAGGAGGTCAAGCCGAAGGCCCTGGTCGGGGCGATCGGCCTGTTCGTGGCGGGCAACTCCATCGGCGGCATGAGCGGCCGCATCGTGACCGGCTGGGCCGCGCAGCTGTGGGGCTGGCGGGCCGGGCTGCTTGCCGTCGGTCTGATGGCGCTGGCCTGCGCGGCGGCCTTCCTGGTGCTGCTGCCCCGGGCACGGTTCTTCCGGCCGGCCTCGCTGAACCCGCGCGCGGTGGGACGTACCGTCGCCGGGCACCTGCGCGATCCGCTGCTGCTGCGGCTCTACGGGATCGGCGCGCTGTTCATGACCGTCTTCGGGGCGGTGTACACGGTCATCGGCTACCGGCTGGTGGACGAGCCGTTCTCGCTGCCGCAGGGCGTGGTCGGTTCGGTGTTCCTCGTCTACCTGGTGGGTACGGCCTCGTCGGCCGCGGCCGGTCAGCTGGTGGCCCGTACGGGTCGGCGCGGGGCGCTGTACCTGGCGGTGACCACGACCGCGCTGGGTCTGCTGCTGTCGCTGGCCGACTCCCTCGCCGCGATCCTGGCGGGGCTGGTGCTGATCACGGCGGGCTTCTTCGCGGGCCACGCCGTGGCCTCGGCGGCGGTGAGCCGGACGGCGAAGTCGGGCCGGGCGCAGGCCTCCGCGCTCTACCAGTCCGCGTACTACCTGGGCTCCAGCGCGGGCGGCACCCTGGGCGCGCTGGCCTACCACGCTTCGGGCTGGGCGGCCACGGTCGGCATCGCGCTGCTGGCGGTGGTGGGCGTCGCGTCGATCACCCTCTACGGGTCCCACGCGGCCCGGGTGGAGCGGGCGCGCGGACGGCGGCTCGCGGCTCCGGCCGCGGCGGCCCGCTGAGCGACGGCGCCGACGGGACCGACGGGACCGACGGGACCGACGGGACCGACGGGACCGACGGGACCGACCCGGAACTACCGGGACAGAAGATCGGACGGCCGGGCGAACGGCCGTCCGATCTGCATATTTCACTGTGCCGGACCTCCTGACGAAAGCGGCTCCAGACCCTACGCTCGCGTTGCGACTCGCCGTGTTTCCGGGGCATGGGGCCCCCGAACGCCCGGGGCGAGGGCAGGGGAGGACCCCATGGCGGGGATACGGGTGCGCGCGAAGCGGCGTGCCGCGGTGGTGTTCGGCGGGGCGCTGGCCCTCGCGGTACCGGTGGTGCTGACGGGGGGCGGGACGGCCCAGGCCGCCGCCACCGCCTCGTGCAACGTGACCACCGGGCCCTACCAGCGTCAGGTGGAGCAGTTCCTGGGGCGGCCGGTGGACGGGGTGCAGTCGGCGGCCGACTGCGCGGCGATCCAGTCCTTCCAGGCCACCCACGGGATCACCCCCACGATGGGGTACGCGGGCCCGCTGACCTGGCAGACGATGAACACGATGCTCGCGCAGCGGGCCGCGGGCAAGAACCCGAACGCGGCCGGGACCTGTCCCACCAACCTGGGCCGGATCGCCTGCGTGGACCTGACCCGGCAGCTCAGCTGGATCCAGGACGGCGCGACGCTGAAGTACGGGCCGGTGGCGGTGCGCACCGGTAAGGCGGAGACCCCGACGCGGACCGGCCTGAAGAAGATCTACTACCGGTCCATCGACCACTGGTCGACGCTCTACAACGTCTCGATGCCGTACGCGCAGTTCTTCGACGGCGGGATCGCCTTCCACTCGGTGACCAAGAGCATGTGGAACCCTCCGGGTTCCGGCGGCTGCGTGAACATGACGACGGCCGACGCGAAGGCGTACTGGAGCCTGCTGGGCAACGGCGAGGACGTCTTCGTGTACGGGCGCAAGCCCGGAACCTGACAGTCCCCCGCGCTCCCGGCTGCCGTTGTCGGACCCCTCGGGTAGTTTCCGTCACAGACGGAACTACCTGGGGGCGACACCATGAGTGACCTCGCGACGACACCGCCGGACCTCGACGCCGCGATGGACCGCTACCGCGTCGAACTGACCGGCTACTGCTACCGGATGCTCGGTTCCGCCTTCGACGCCGAGGACGCGGTGCAGGACACGTACATCCGTGCCTGGCGGGCGTACGAGAAGTTCGAGGGCCGCTCCTCGCTGCGGTCCTGGCTGTACCGGATCGCCACCAACGTCTGCCTGGACCTGCTGAACGCGGGCAACAAGCGGGCCCGTCCCATGGACCTCACCGCCCCGCAGCACCAGGCCTCCGCCGTGCTCAGCGAGCGGCCCGAGGTGACCTGGCTGGAGCCGGTGCCCGACGCGCGGGTGCTGCCGCAGACCGCCGACCCGGCGGAGCTGGCGCTGGCCAAGGAGTCCGTCCGGCTGGCCTTCGTCGCCGCCCTCCAGCACCTGCCGGCCAAGCAGCGGGCCGTGCTGATCCTGCGGGAGGTGCTGGCCTGGAAGGCGGAGGAGGTCGCGCAGCTCCTGGAGACCACGGTCGCGTCGGTGAACAGCGCCCTCCAGCGGGCCCGGGCCACCCTTTCCGGGCAGCGCGTCCGCGAGAGCGAGGCGGCCGACCCCCTCGACGCCGCGCAGGCCGAGCTGCTGGGGCGGTACCTGTCCGCCTTCGAGGCCTACGACATCACGCGGCTGACGGCCCTGCTGCACGAGGACGCGGTGCTGTCGATGCCGCCGTTCGACCTGTGGCTGCGGGGCCACGCCGACATCGCGGCGTGGCACCTGAACCAGGGCATCGGCTGCAAGGGCTCCCGTCTGGTCCCCACCACGGCGAACGGCATGCCGGCCTTCGGCCAGTACCGGCCCGCCCCCTCGGGGACCGGGCACGTGCCGTGGGCGCTCCAGGTACTGGAGATCTCAGACGGGAAGATCGTCGGCCTCAACGCCTTCCTCGACACCGCCCGCTGGTTCCCGCTGTTCGGCCTCCCCGAGCAGCTCTGACAGGCCTACGAGGCCCAGCAGGGCCCGCAGTGCGGGGCCGGCGCCGGTCACGGTGAAGGCCCCGCGCCCCCGCGCGGCCAGCCGCAGCCGCGCGAGCACCTCGACGGCCCCGAGTCCGGGCGCGGTCACGGCCGTCGCGTCACACACCACCGCGTCGGCCCCGCCGTCGTAGAGCAGGGCGAGGCGCGCGCAGAGCCGCGCCGCGTCCTCGGCACCGGGGGCGGGTCCGGGCAGTACGAGCCGTCCGATCTTCATGACGGGTTGACCGGCGGCGCGCCTGGAACTCATCGGGGGTCAACACAATGGCCAGCGGCGCGCCCACGGGGCGGGGAGGCGCTGCCGCGGCGCTGAGGGTCAGGGGCGGGGGAAGCTGAAAGTGTCGAGAGTGAGCTCGAACGGCTTGGGCAGCAGGACGGCCTCACCGAACTTGCCCGCGTGCAGGACGCGGTACTTGCTGTCGCTGGGCTCACCGTAGAGGTAGATGGCGGGCCCGCCCGTCGCGTGCGGGTCGATGAGGAGGTACAGGGGGACGCCTGCGGCGGCGTAGCCGTTGAGCTTGCACACGCGGTCGTTGACGGCGTTCGACCTGGACGTGATTTCGACGACGAGCTCGGCTGCCGCGGCCGGAACGAAGTTCCCCTCCGCGTTGACCACCTCGGCGGGTACCACAGCCAGATCCGGAACGTAGAGCCCACTGCGCGACGGCACTGCGACGTTGAGGGTTTGGTAGACATCCCAGTCGTCGGGAACGGCAGCCAGTAGTGACCGGTGCAGCTTCCCTGCGATGTAGTTGTGCTGGTTGGCGGGCGGTGGTGCCACGGTGACGATCCCCTCGATGATCTCCACCTTGCAGCCCTCCGGCCAGTCCGACTCCTCCCAGAGGCGGACAAGCGCGTCCCAGCCCTCGCCACCGGATGGCTCGTGCTGGACGGTGAGTGCGCTCATGGTGTGCTCCTCAATCGGTTCGTCACCAATCCCAGCATGACGAACGGGACCGGTGGGCGTCCACCGGTCCCGTTCAGCCGTACGGGTGGGCCGCGCGTCAGGCGATGCGGTCCAGGACGATCGGGGTGGCCGAGAAGGCCGTGCCCGCCGGGGCCACGTCGTAGGAGCCCTCCAGGGAGGCCAGGGCGTACTCGAACTTCTCCGGCGTGTCCGTGTGCAGGGTCATCAGCGGCTGGCCCGCGGTGACCGTGTCGCCCGGCTTCGCGTGCAGCTCGATGCCCGCGCCGGCCTGGACCGGGTCCTCCTTGCGGGCGCGGCCCGCGCCCAGGCGCCAGGCGCCGACGCCGACGGCGTACGCGTCGAGGCGGGTCAGGACGCCCGAGGCGGAGGCGGTGACCACGTGCTGCTCGCGGGCCACCGGCAGGGCGGCGTCCGGGTCGCCGCCCTGGGCGGAGATCATCCGGCGCCACACGTCCATCGCGGAGCCGTCGGCCAGGGCCTTCGCCGGGTCGGCGTCCTTGATGCCCGCGGCGTCCAGCATCTCGCGGGCCAGGGCCAGCGTCAGCTCGACCACGTCGGAGGGGCCGCCGCCGGCCAGGACCTCGACGGACTCGCGGATCTCCAGGGCGTTGCCCGCGGTCAGGCCGAGCGGGGTGGACATGTCGGTGAGCAGGGCGATCGTCTTGACGCCGCTGTCGGTGCCGAGGGCCACCATGGTGGAGGCCAGCTCGCGGGCGTCCTCGATGTTCTTCATGAACGCGCCGGTGCCGACCTTGACGTCCAGGACGAGCGAGCCCGTACCCTCGGCGATCTTCTTCGACATGATCGAGGAGGCGATCAGCGGGATGGCCTCGACGGTGCCGGTGACGTCGCGCAGGGCGTACAGCTTCTTGTCGGCCGGGGCCAGGCCGTCGCCCGCCGCGCAGATGACGGCGCCGGTGGTGTCGAGGACGTTCAGCATCTCCTCGTTGGAGAGCAGCGCGCGCCAGCCCGGGATGGACTCCAGCTTGTCCAGGGTGCCGCCGGTGTGGCCCAGGCCGCGGCCGGAGAGCTGCGGCACGGCCGCGCCGCAGGCGGCGACGAGCGGGGCCAGCGGGAGGGTGATCTTGTCGCCGACGCCGCCGGTGGAGTGCTTGTCGGCGGTGGGGCGGGAGAGGGAGTCGAAGTTCATCCGCTCGCCGGAGGCGATCATCGCGGCGGTCCAGCGGGCGATCTCGGCCCGGTTCATGCCGTTGAGCAGGATGGCCATGGCCAGAGCGGACATCTGCTCGTCGGCGACGACCCCGCGGGTGTAGGCGTCGATGACCCAGTCGATCTGCTCGGGGCTCAGCTCACCACGGTCCCGCTTGGTCCGGATGACGGAGATGACGTCCATGAGGTGACTTCCTTCTACGCGCATAGAGATGGGGGAGGGAGTTCAGGAAATGTTCGAGGGGGGTTCGAGCGGGGCCCGACCGGCCCACCGGAAGCGGGACGGCCCTCCGCCCGGCAGGGGCGGAGGGCCGTCGGCACGGCTATCTCAGGTGGTCGGGCCCGAAGGCCTGCGGCAGCATCGCGCTCAGCGGGAGGATCCCGTCGGGCGTGTCCACCAGCAGGTCCGGGCCGCCGAACTCGTAGAGCAGCTGGCGGCAGCGCCCGCAGGGGACGAGGCTCTGGCCCTTGCCGTCCACGCACGTGAAGTGGGTGAGACGGCCGCCGCCGGTGGCCTGGAGGGAGGAGACCAGGCCGCACTCGGCGCACAGGCCGAGTCCGTAGCTCGCGTTCTCGACGTTGCAGCCGGTGACGACCCGGCCGTCGTCGACCTGCGCGGCCACCCCGACCGGGAAGCCCGAGTAGGGGGCGTACGCCCGGGTCATCGCGACCCGGGCGGCGGCCCGCAGGCCTTCCCAGTCCACCGCGTGTTCCGCGGTCACTTGCCCTGGCCCTTGCGGTACGGCATGCCGTCCGCCTTGGGCATCCGCAGGCGCTGCGCCGACAGGGCGAGCACGAGCAGCGTGGTCAGGTACGGGGCGGCGTCGACGAACTGGCTCGGCACCTGGTCGGTGAGCGCGTACCAGATGAAGAGGCCGACGGCGCAGACCGCCGCGACGGCGGCCTGGACGTGCTTCTTCTTGTACAGCTGCCAGACGACGACGAGCACCAGCAGGATCGCCAGGAGCAGCAGCATCGCGTGGACGTTCTCGGCACCGCCGCGCAGGCGGAGGCTGTAGGTGAAGCCGAAGAGGCCCGAGCCGAGGGCCATGCCGCCCGGCATCCAGTTACCGAAGATCATCGCGGCGAGACCGATGTAGCCGCGGCCGCCGGTCTGGCCCTCCTGGTAGATGCCGGTGGAGACGATCGCGAGGAAGGCGCCGCCGAGGCCGGCCATCGCGCCGGAGACGATCACCGCGATGTACTTGTACTTGTAGACGTTGACGCCGAGGGACTCGGCGGCGATCGGGTTCTCACCGCAGGAGCGCAGTCGCAGGCCGAAGGCCGTGCGCCACAGCACCCACCAGGTGGCGGGGACCAGGAGCACCGCGACGACGGTCAGCAGCGAGAGGTTGGTGACCAGACCGCCGATGACGCCTGCGGCGTCCGAGATCAGGAACCAGTGCTTGCCCTGGAGGGTCGCCATCCAGTCCGAGAGTCCCGGGATCGTGATCTCGGTGATCGAATCGATGCGCGGGGACTGCTTGGAGGAGCCGCCCGGGGTCTTGTCGAAGGTGAAGTTCGACAGGTACTGGGTGAAGCCGACGGCCAGGATGTTGATCGCCACACCGGAGACGATGTGGTTCACGTTGAAGGTGACGGTGATGATCGCGTGCAGCAGACCGCCGATCGCGCCGCCGATGATGCCCACGAGGACACCGGTCCACGGACCCCACTGGTAGCCGGCCCAGGCGCCGAACCAGGTGCCGAGGATCATCATGCCTTCGAGGCCGATGTTGACCACGCCCGCGCGCTCGGCCCACAGGCCGCCGAGGCCCGCGAGGGCGATCGGCACCGCGAGCTGGAGGGCGCCGGAGACCTGGCCGACGGAGGTCAGGTCGTTGGCTCCGGAGATCAGCCGGACGACCGAGATCAGTGCGAGGCCTCCCGCGATCATCAGCAGGATCCAGGGCAGGGTGAGCTTGCGGCGGCCGCCGCCCTTGGGCGCGGCGCTCGTCGCGGAAACGGTGCTGGTGCTCACGCCGCGACCTCCTTGTTGTCGGTCTTGAGGGCGTGGCCGGCGGCCAGCTCTTCGCCGACCTTCTGCTGCTGGCGGCGGATGCCGTAGCGGCGGACGAGCTCGTAGCTGACGACGACCGCGATCACGATCAGGCCCTGCATGATCGTGCCGATCTCCTTGGCGTAGCCCTCGGTGTCGAGACCGGCGGACGCCTTGTCGATGAAGGCGATCAGGAAGGCCGAGAAGAAGATGCCGATCGGGTTGTTGCGGCCGAGCAGAGCGACGGTGATGCCGGTGAAGCCCACACCCAGCGGGAAGGACAGGTTGTACGTGTGCGACTCGCCCAGCAGCAGCGGCATGCCTGTCAGACCCGCGACCGCGCCCGAGATGAGCATCGCAGTCATGATCATCTTCTTGGGCTCGACCCCGGAGGCCTGCGCGGCGGACTCGCTGGCGCCGGAGGCGCGCAGGTCGAAGCCGAAGCGGGTCCGGTTGAGCACGAACCAGTAGACGACGCCGAGCGCGAAGGCGATGAAGGTGAAGCCGTAGATGTCGCCGCCGGACAGGGACAGGGCCGGGAACCAGCCGGACTCCGGGATGTCACCGGTGGTCAGGTCGTTCGAGCCGGGCGGCTGCACGCCGAGGTTCTTCGGCAGGAGCAGCCAGGCGATCAGCGAGGTCGCGATGGCGTTGAGCATGATCGTGGAGACGACCTCGCTCACGCCGCGGCGGGCCTTGAGGATGCCCGCGATGCCGGACCAGAAGGCACCGGTCACCATGGCGACGAGCACGATCAGCAGGACGTGCAGCGGCCCGGGCAGCGAGACCGAGGCGCCGACCACGGCGGAGATCATCGCCGCGAGGCGGTACTGGCCGTCGACGCCGATGTTGAAGAGGTTCATCCGGAAGCCGATGGCTACGGCCAGGGCTGCCAGGAAGTAGATGCCGGCCTGATTGATGATCAGGACCTGGATGTCCTCGTAGCTCGCCTGCTCGATCATGATCCGCAGCGGGTCGATCGGGTCCACGCCCGAGAGGGCCAGCACGATCATGGTCAGCACCAGGGCGCTGACCAGCGCGAGCACCGGTCCGGCAGCTGCGAGGAGCAGCCGGTCCTTGTCGAATTTCTTCATCGGGCCTCGTCCTCCGTGGTGTCGCCGTCGACCCCGGCGGAGTGGTCGTCTTGGGCTTCGAGGTGCCCGCTGGCTGCGCCGGTCATGGCGGTGCCGAGCTCCTCGGGGGTGATCGTCGCAGGGTCGGCGTCCGCGACCAGGCGACCGCGGTAGATGACGCGCAGCGTGTCGGACAGGCCGATCAGCTCGTCCAGGTCGGCCGAGATCAGGAGCACGGCCAGGCCCTCGCGACGGGCCTCGCGGATGGCGTCCCAGATCTGCGCCTGCGCGCCGACGTCCACACCACGGGTGGGGTGGGCGGCGATGAGGAACTTCGGGTTGTGGCTCATCTCGCGGCCGACGATCAGCTTCTGCTGGTTGCCGCCGGAGAGCGAGGCCGCGGTGACGTCGATACCGGGGGTACGGACGTCGTACTCGCGGACGATCCGCTCGGTGTCCTTGCGGGCGGCCTTCGGGTCGAGGATGCCGCCCTTGGAGTTGGGCCGCTCGGTGACGTGGCCGAGGATGCGGTTCTCCCAGAGGGGGGACTCCAGGAGCAGGCCGTGCCGGTGGCGGTCCTCGGGGATGTAACCGATGCCGCCCTCGCGGCGCTTGCGGACCGGCATCTTGGTGATGTCGGCGCCGTCGAGGGTGATGACGCCCGCGTCGGGGCTGATCATGCCCATGAGGGCCTCGATCAGCTCCGTCTGGCCGTTGCCCTCGACGCCGGCGATACCGAGGATCTCGCCCTTGTGGATGGTGAAGCCGATCCCGTCGAGCAGGAGGCGGCCGGCGACCGGGGCCTCGCGCAGGTCGGTGTCGGAGTCGCCCGGGGCCGGCGCGGAGGTCTCGGGGGTGGTGACCGTGCCGGACTCGGCGACGGTCAGGCTCTCGACCTTGAGCATCGGGGTCGTGGTCACCGTGGACTCGCGGGTCTCCGGCGAGGGCAGCTCGGTGCCGACCATCAGCTCGGCGAGCTGCTTGGTCGTCGCCGTCTTCGGGTCGGCGGTGCCGACCGTGGTGCCGCGGCGGATGACGGTGATGTCGTCGGCGACCTTCAGCACCTCGCCCAGCTTGTGCGAGATGAAGATGACGGTCAGGCCCTCGGCCTTGAGCTCGCGCAGGTTGTCGAAGAGCGCGTCCACTTCCTGCGGCACGAGCACGGCGGTGGGCTCGTCGAGGATGAGGGTCTTCGCGCCGCGGTAGAGGACCTTGAGGATCTCCACGCGCTGGCGGTCGGCGACACCGAGGTCTTCGATCAGGGCGTCGGGGCGCGCGCCGAGGCCGTACGCGTCCGAGATCTCCATGATCTTCTTGCGGGCCTTGGAGCCGATGCCGTAGAGCTTCTCGCCGCCGAGGACGACGTTCTCCAGGACGGTGAGGTTGTCGGCCAGCATGAAGTGCTGGTGGACCATGCCGATGCCGCGGGCGATGGCCTCGCCCGGGTTGTTGAAGGAGACCTGCTCCCCGTCGATGGCGATGGTGCCCTCGTCCGGCTTCTGCATGCCGTAGAGGATCTTCATCAGGGTCGACTTGCCGGCACCGTTCTCGCCGATGAGGGCGTGGACCGTGCCCTTGCGGACGGAGATGGCGATGTCCTTGTTGGCGACGACGCCGGGGAAACGCTTGGTGATGCCGTGCAGTTCTACGGCGAGAGGGGGGCTGGACGCGTTGATGACGCACTCTCCTTGGCGCGGAAGGAGCTGGAAAGCCAAGTTGGCAGGGGGGACAGGGCGGGGGAGAGAAGGTATCGCGTCCACGATGCCTCTACGCGCGTAGCACTGTCGAAAGTGAAAACTTGCGGCCAACTGGCCACAAGTTCGCACGGACTGGGGGCGGAGACGCGGTTCGGGGTCCGGGAGCGGGTTGACCGCTTCCGGACCCCGGGGACCACGACTACGCGTCAGACAAGGGCCTTACGGCGCGGTCTTGACGGTGATCTTCTTCGCGATGATGTCGGCCTTGGCCTTCTCCACCGCGGCGGTGACGTCCGTCATTTCCTTGTACTTCGGGTTGGAGTCGGCCAGGCCGACACCGTTCTTGTCCAGGCCGTAACGGACCTCGCCGGACTCCGGCTTGCCGTCCTTGACCGACTTGATCAGGTTGTAGACCGCGTCGGAGACGTCCTTGGTGACCGAGGTCAGGATGTGGTCCTTGTACTTCGACAGACCGGCCTGGTTGTACTGGTCGGAGTCGACGCCGATGGCCCACTTGCCGGCGCTGGAGGCGGCCTCGATGGCGCCCGAGCCCGCGAGACCGGCGGCGGCGTAGATCACGTCGGCGCCGCCGTCGAGCTGGCCCTTGGCGGTGGCCTTGCCGAGGTCCGGCTTGGCGAAGCCCGAGAAGTCCGGCGGCTGGGTCAGGTAGGCCGACAGCACCTTGGCGTTGGGGTTGGTGTCCTTGACGCCCTGCTCGAAGCCCGCCTGGAACTTCTTGATCAGCGGAACCTCGACGCCGCCGATGAAGCCGACGGTGTTGGACTTCGACGCCTTGGCGGCGGCGACGCCGGCCAGGTAGGAGCCCTGCTCCTCGTTGAAGACCAGGTTGGCGATGTTCTTGTCGGTCACCGAGGTGTCGTCGATGATGCCGAACGTGGTGTTCGGGAACTTCGCGGCGACCTTCTTGATGGCCGGGGCGTAGGAGAAGCCGACGCCGATGACCGGGTTGTTGCCCTTGCGCGCCAGCTCGGTGAGGCGCTGGACCTTGTCGGCCTCGCTCTCGCCCTCGGTGGGCTCCGCCTCGGCGGTCTTGACCTTGAGGTCCTTCTCGGCCTTCTCGAGGCCCGCGTAGGCGGCGTCGTTGAACGACTGGTCGCCGCGGCCGCCGACGTCGTAGGCGATGGCGGCGCCGGCGCTCTTCGTCTCCGAGGACGAGGAGGACGACGAGGACGAGGCGTCCGAGGACTTCTTTCCGCCACAGGCGGTGGCCGAGAGGGCCAGCGCCGCGGACGCGATGCCCACGGTGGCGATCCTGGTGATCCGGCGCAAGGGGAGGCTCCTTCAAAACCTGACCGAAGCGCCACGACCGGCGCTGGTTTAGCGGCGATCGTAACGCGCGTAGATGTCAGTTAAAGGCCCGTTCATGAGTCGTTATCGGATCGTCGCGAACCGGACAGTGACCGATCGGTAACGCGACATGTGCCCAGCCCTTGTGTACCAAGGGCTGGACAGCCCCACTGGTGGAGAACGGATCGGGGTACGGACTTTGCCCCCGCTTTGCCGCTCGTGCGCTATCCGGCCACGCCCGCGCGGCAGCCGTCGAGCAGCGCGGCGGCGGTGAAGAACTCCACGCCGACGGCGATCGCGCTCTCGTCGACGTCGAAGTCGCCCCGGTGCAGGTCGCGCTTGGCGGTGTCGCCGGGCCTGCGGACGCCCAGGCGGGCCATGGCGCCGGGGACGTGCTCCAGGTACCAGGAGAAGTCCTCGCCGCCGAGGCTCTGCTCGGTGTCCTCGATCGACCCGGCTCCGCAGCGGGCCGCCATCGCCTCCCGCAGCAGTTCGGTGACGACCGGGTCGTTGACCACCGGGGGGACCCCGCGCACGTGGTTGATCTCGAACTTCGCCCCGTGCATCGTGGCGACCTCGTCGATCGCCGCGTGGATCATGTCGGGGGCCTCGTACCAGGCGTTCAGGTCCAGGCAGCGGACGGTGCCGGACAGCTCCGCCTGCATGGGGATGACGTTGCAGGCGTGACCCGCCTCGATCCGGCCCCAGGTGACCGACATGCCCGAGCGGGCGTCCATGCGCCGGGTCAGCAGGGCGGGGACGTCGACGGCGAGGCGGGCGGCGGCCGTCACCAGGTCGGTGGTCAGGTGCGGGCGGGCCGTGTGACCACCCGGGCCGGAGAGGCTGACCTCCAGACGGTCACAAGCGGAAGTGATCGCCCCGGTGCGCAGTCCGATCCGGCCCGCGTCGACGCGCGGGTCGCAGTGGACCGCGATGATCCGCCCCACGCCGTCCAGCACCCCGGACTCGATGGCCTCGCTCGCGCCGCCCGGCAGTACCTCCTCGGCGGGCTGGAACAGCAGCCGCACCGGGCGGGGCAGCAGCCCCTGGCGGTCGAGCTCGGCGAGCACCAGGCCCGCGCCGAGGACCACGGCCGTGTGCACGTCGTGCCCGCAGGCGTGGGCGCGGTCCGGGACGGTGGAGCGGTACGCGACGTGCGTCTTGGCGTCCGGAATCGGCAGGGCGTCGATGTCCGCGCGCAGGGCCAGCATCGGCCGCCCCCCGTCCCGGGTCCCGACGTCACAGATCAGCCCCGTGCCGGAGTCCAGCACGCGTGGGCGCAGGCCTGCTTTTTCGAGCCGGGCCTTGATCGCCGCCGTGGTGCGGAACTCCTGGTGTCCTAGCTCGGGATGCATGTGCAAGTCCCGTCGGAAGGCGATCAGTTCGGCACGCAGGTGGTCCGGAAGCTTGCCGGGCAGCTCGGGCCGGTCGGGCGTGCCGGGCAGGGCGGTCTGGGACTCGCGGGACATCAACTGGTTCACCCGTTGAAGGGTAGGCCCACGGATGGGTCAACTGGCCGGAGATCACCAAAAGTTCATGCCGTTAGGGGAAAGAAACCCGGCCTCTGGACGCATGACCGTATGCTGCCGGGGGTAAACTCGCGCGCTCATCCGGCCGCGGGGGCTGCCTGAGCGGGGAGTCTGCGCACATCACGGGCCGTTTCGGTGACGCCCGCGAGGAAGCTGCGGGCCCTCGGCGAGGCGGCGGCGGTGAGCCAGGCGGGGTCGATATCGCATACGGCCACCGTCACGCCGGTCCCGCTCAGCGCGTAGGGCAGCGTGTGGACCACGGTGGACGGGAAACTGACGATCGTACGGCCGACCGGGCCGCGCCGGGCGATCAGCTCCAGCGGCAGGTCCGGGCGCACGATCTCCAGCCCGGTCGCCGCGCTCAGTGCGCGCAGCTTCTCCGGGGACTCGCGGCGGTGCGCGAAGTAGCGGGTCGCTCCGTGCTCCAGGGTCAGGGCGCGGACCGCGTCGAGGTAGCGGGCCGGGTCGACGACCCCGGTCTCCACCAGGGAGGTGCCCACGAGGTCGGTGCCCTTGGTCAGACGGGGCGGGCCGAAGCGGGAGCGGGTCCAGGCGAAGTCGTTCACGCGCAGCCGCATCCCGGGCAGCGGGGTGACCGGCATCGAGGTGAAGACCTCGGTGACGCGCCCGCCGCGCGGGGTCAGCCGGCGCCGCGCCGTCCCCGACACCGGGGCGTACGCGAGCTCGCGCGCCCGGGACAGGGTCCCGCCGCCGGTGCGGTGCCAGCGGCGCAGCCGCTCGCCGCGCCCGAGCTGCGCGATGAACTCCATGGTGGCGGTGCCGTCGTCCACGACGACCAGTTCGGCGGTGCGGGCCGGGACCAGCAGCAGCTGCACGAGCCGCGAGAAGGGGTCTCCGACGACGATCCGCCCGGCCCGGCGCACGGCCGGGGTGAGGGCGGTCAGGGCCCCCACGGGGCTGCCGGAGCCGCCGCGGGCCTCCTGCCAGTGCACGGCGTGGCCCTCGTCGCGGGCGATTCCGGCGACCCGGCGCAGCTGCCCGCGGGACATCGGGTCGGTGGGCGGCAGTACGACGACGCGCAGCCACCCGGCGGCCGGCCGCGGCGGGCCGTCCTGCGGGCGGCCGGCGCGGCCGGGGAGGGAACCGGGCTGGCGGGGGACGGCGGACAGCAGGGGCGCGGTGGCCCCGGCCTCGGACTCGGCATGCGCGTGGGTGTGGGCGTGGGCGTGGGCCCATTCGAGCACGTTGAGCAGCTGGACCGGGCTCTCGACGAGGGCCAGCGTGGGGGCGGGAGAGTTCACCGGGTGCTCCGCTCTTGGAGGAGGGGTGGGGCCGGGTCAGACCGCTGCCGGGGCCTGGCCCTGGACGCGGCGGAGCTTCTTCATGGGACCGAGCTCGGACGCGTAGACCTTCTTGACGCCGTCGCCGAGTGCGGTCTCGATGGTGCGGATGTCGCGCACGAGGCGGGCGAGGCCGCCGGGTTCCACGGAGGCGGCCTGGTCGGAGCCCCACATGGCGCGGTCGAGGGTGATGTGCCGCTCGACGAAGGTGGCGCCGAGGGCGACGGCGGCGAGCGTGGTCTGCAGGCCGGTCTCGTGGCCGGAGTAGCCGATCGGGACGTTCGGGTACTCCTCCTGGAGGGTGTTGATGACCCGCAGGTTGAGCTCCTCCGCCTTCGCCGGGTACGTCGAAGTGGCGTGGCAGAGAAGGATGTTGTCGCTGCCGAGCACCTCGACGGCATGCCGGATCTGCTTGGGGGTGGACATGCCCGTGGACAGGACGACGGTGCGGCCGGTGGCCCGCAGGGAGCGCAGGAGTTCGTCGTCGGTGAGGGAGGCGGAGGCCACCTTGTGGGCGGGCAGGTCGAACTTCTCCAGGAAGGCGACGGCCTCGGTGTCCCAGGGGGAGGCGAACCAGGCGATGCCGCGGCGGGCGCAGTGCTCGTCGATGGCCAGGTAGTCGGCCTCGCCGAACTCGACGCGGTGGCGGTAGTCGATGTACGTCATCCGCCCCCAGGGGGTGTCGCGTTCGACGTCCCACTGGTCGCGCGGGGTGCAGATCTCCGGGGTGCGCTTCTGGAACTTGACGGCGTCGCAGCCCGCGTCGACGGCGGCGTCGACGAGGGCGAAGGCGGTGCCGAGGTCGCCGTTGTGGTTGATGCCGATCTCGCCGACGACGTAGACCCGGTGGCCGGGGCCCACGATGCGCGAACCGAAGCTGCGCTGACGGGAGTTGGGGGTGGCGACGGTCATGGCAGGGGGTGTCCTTCGATCGGTGGGGGCGGGGTCCGGTGCGTGGGGGGAGTCGAGGAGGGGTGCCAGGAGGCGGGCGCGGGCGAGGTCGTGCGGGTCGTCGACCTCCAGGACCCGCGCCGGGTCGGCCGGCACGGGCAGGGTCCGGCCGAAGAAGCGGTGGCGGGCGGCGCGGAAGCCGGCCGCGTCCATGGCGTAGGCGGCGCCGGTCTCCAGCAGTTCGGCGGGGCGGTCCTGCCTGCGGGGCCGGTACGCCGCCTCGTGGTTGACCCCGGCTCCGCGGCCGTCGGGTCCCGTCCGCCACAGGAAGCCGTGGAAGGGGGCGGCGGTCAGGGCGGTGTCGGCGGCTCCCGAGGCCACGGCCGCGGCGACCGACTCGACGTCGGAGGGGGTCAGGAAGGGGCTGGTGCACTGGACCAGCAGGAGCACGTCCACGGTGAGGGAGTGCAGTTCCTCGAAGGAGTCCAGGGCGTGCAGCAGGGCCGCCTCGCTGCTCGCGGTGTCCCCGGAGAGGGCCGCGGGCCGGGTGAGCACCGCGGCTCCCGCGGCGCGGGCGGCCGCCGCGACGGCCGGGGAGTCGGTGGAGACGACCACGTCGGTGACGGTGGGCGCGGCCCGGCAGGCCCGCACGGCGCGGGCGACGAGCGGGATCCCGCCAACGGGTGCGGTGTTCTTGCCGGGCACCCCCTTGGACCCGCCGCGGGCCGGGATCACCGCGAGGACCCTCACAGCTCGCCCAGCCGTCGGATCACCGGGGCCACCCGCTGGACCCCGTGCCGGTAGGCGCCCCGGGCGGCCTCGCGCAGGTGGGTGCGGAGCCAGCGGCGCGCCCCGGAGGACTCCCCCGCCGCACGGGCGCCGGCCCCTGGGAGCGGGGTCCCGTCGGGGGCGAGCCGGTGGCGGGCCAGGATCCCGGGGAGGTAGCCGGGGGCGGTGGCGAGCGTGTAGTACGGGGCCACGGGCGGCAGCCGGTCCGCGGCGAGCGCTCTGCCCCTGGGGCTGGGCCGCCCACCTCGCCGGCGGCGAACTCAGCACCCG
>NZ_JBEXKC010000051.1:0-56845 GCF_040609475.1 Streptomyces sp. NPDC004667
GCCGTCCCGGCCCCGCCCCCCCCCGCCCCCGGGCCCGGCCCCCCGCCGCCCCGCCGCCCCCGCGCAGAAGCCGCCCCCCGGGCCCGCTCGTTCGTTCGGCCTTCCCTCGACGCGGGCGCTCCCGCCGCCGCTCGTACCGCGACTCCGCCCGGGAGGCCCGCCCGCGGCCTCAGCGCGACGGCGCCGCGGGCGGCGCCGGCGCCACGCCGGCGATCCCGCACCACGGGGCCGTGGACGGGGGCCAGACCGGGCCGATGGCCTCGGACTGGGCCGGGGCGGCCGCGCTGAGGCCCGGCATGCCGATCAGCGCGCGGGCCGTGCGGGCGTCGGGGGCGGGAGGCTGACGGTCACGGAACTCGACCGTGACGACGTAGGAGCCCGTGCCCCGCGCCTCCACCGTCGCCACCACGCGCCGGCTCGCCGGGTCGACGCGGCAGGCGGTGACCCGTACGTCCGGCGGGGGCGGGGCCGCGGCGGGGCCGTCGCCGCCGCTGGCCCACACGTAGAGGCCCAGGGGGGCGAACACCAGCAGGCCCGCCAGTCCCACCAGGCCGACGAGCCAGCCCTGCCACTTCAACGCGCTCACGCCCATGGCACGATCCTCCTCGGCCCCCGCCCGGCCCACCAGCACCCGCGGGCCCACACAGCATTTCGAAGTGGGACCGCCTGGCCACCCGGCGTTCACCGGACACGCCGCGGAATGTGGGTTTCCGCGAGCACGCTGCACCCGTGAGACGCATCCTGGGAATCGCTCTGGCGGTCCTCCTGATCGGCGGCGTGATCGCCGTCATCGTCATCGGGGGCCAAGGACCAGACCGCACGCCAACGAAGAGCGTGCGCGGCGTCATCGGGTCGGAGAAGTCCGAGTTCTTCCGCGACCCCGACGTCACCAAGGCCCTCGCGGCCAAGGGTTACACCGTCAAGACCGAGACATCGGGCTCCTGGGCCATGGACCAGCTCGCCCTCAAGGAGTACGACTTCGCCTTCCCCAGCAGCAGTGAGCCGGCACAGGAGATCGAGGCCGCGGCCGGGATCAAGGGCGCGCAGACCACCAAGCCCTTCTTCTCCCCCCTCGTGGTGATCGCCCGCGCCAACGCGGCCAAGGTGCTCGCCGACAACGGGCTCGCGAAGATGTCGGGGAAGAACTCCGGCACCCTGCTGATGGGGCCCTACCTCAAGGCCACCGAGGAGGACCGCAACTGGCAGCAGCTGACGGGGGCCGGCGCCTTCACCGAGCTGGCCGGACGGGTCTTCATCAAGACCACCGACCCCGCCACCTCCAATTCCGGCGCCCTGTTCATCGCCGCCACCTCCAACGTCGCCAACAACGGCACCGTCGTCTCCGACGACGCCGGGATCACCCGTACCGCGCCCCTGCTCCGCAAGCTGATCTCGGTCCAGGGAGCGCTGGAGCCCAGCACCGACGACCCCTTCCGGGCGTTCATCAGCGGCAGCGGCGAGCCGCTGATCCTCGCCTACGAGTCCCAGGTGGCCTCGCTCCTGATCCAGAAGCAGGCCACCGGGGAGGCCGCCGACATGGTGGTGCTGTACCCGGACACCACCGTCAACTCCCCGCACACCTTCGTACCGATCAGCGAGAAGGCCAAGGAGCTCGGCACGCTCCTCGCCACCGATCCGAAGCTGCGCCAGCTGGCCGTACGCCACGGCTTCCGCCCGCAGGAGGGCGTCGCCGAGTTCACCGCCGCGACCGCGCCGTACCCGGGCTACCTCAATCCGGGGCTGACCGGGATCCGCCAGGTCGGCGCACCGACCGTCAAGGTCCTGATGGCGCTGGCCGCACGCGCCAAGGGGCAGGGGGACACGCCATGACACTGACACCGCCCGAGGACGCCCCGCTCGTCCTCACCGCACCGGAGCCCGTCGCCCCCGTCCGCCGCGAGCAGGCCTCCGGGCTGGTCCCGCTGGAGGACGGGGTGCGGGAGGAGATGAACCGCCGGGCCGGGGAGTACGTCGGCCAGCTCGCCGCGATCGACGTCCGCTCCCCCGAGTTCGCCACCCGGATCGGCGAGATCGCCGCGCTGGGGTCGGCCGACATGCGCGAGGCCGCCCAGCAGTCGAACCGGATGCTGGACCGGGCCGTGCGCTCGCTCGGCACCGAGGGCGGCGACGCGCAGGGCAGTGTCGCCGGCTCGCTCGTCGAGCTGCGGCGCACCGTCGAGGACCTCGACCCTCGGGACGCGCCCGCCAAGGGGGCGCGCCGGCTGCTCGCGAAGCTGCCCGGCGGGAACCGGATGCGCGACCACGTGGCCAAGTACGCCTCCTCGCAGGCCACCCTCAACCGGATCGTCGGCGCGCTGCGCGGCGGTCAGGACGAGCTGCGCCGCGACAACGCGGCCCTGCACACCGAACGGGCCCGGCTGTGGGAGACCATGGGCAGGCTCCAGGAGCACGCGGTGCTCACGGAGGCGCTGGACGGCGCCGTCGAGCAGCGGATCGCCGAGACGGAGCGGGCGGATCCGCAGGCGGCGGACGCGATCCGCGCGGACGTGCTGTTCCCGGTGCGGCAGAAGCACCAGGACCTGCTGACGCAGTTGGCGGTCTGCGCCCAGGGCTATCTGGCGATGGACGTGGTGCGCCGCAACAACGACGAGCTGATCAAGGGCGTCGACCGGGCCGCGACGACCACGGTGTCGGCGCTGCGGATCGCGGTGATGCTGGCCTCGGCGCTGGACCACCAGCGCAAGGTGGTCGAGCAGGTCAACGCGTTGAAGGGGACGACGGAGGAGCTGATCCGGGGGAACGCGGAGATGCTGGCCACCCAGAGCGGGGAGATCCAGCGGATCGCGGCGGACCCGGCGGTGGGGGCGGAGACGCTGCGGACGGCGTTCGCGCAGATCTACGAGACCCTCGACGCGATCGACTCCTTCAAGGTGCAGGCCACGGAGAACATGGCGGCGACGGTGGAGTCCCTGACGGGTGAGCTCCGGTCGGCTTCGGCCCACCTGGCCCGGACGCGGACCGCGGGCGCCCTGGAAGGCGGGGAGCGATGAGTGCCCGTACGGCGCGCACGCGCGCGCGGCTGATGGCGGCGGTGGCCCTGGCCGCGACGCTGCTGGGGGCGGCCGGCTGCACCTCCGACGGCCCGTCGGCGGCTTCCGGCGGTTCCGGGTCCTCGGGCTCTACGGGGTCGTCGGGGTCCTCCGGTGGCGGGCCGAAGCAGCAGGAGTACAAGGAGGGCAGGCTGCGGGTGCTGGCCTCCAGCGAGCTCACCGACATGGAGCCGGTGCTCAAGGCGGCGAAGGCCGCGACCGGTGTCTCGGTCGACTTCACCTGGTCGGGGACGCTGGACGCGGCGGAGCAGGTGGCCTCCGGCAAGGCGGACGGCAAGTACGACGCGATCTGGCTGTCGTCCAACGACTACCTGCGGCTGCGGCCGGAGGCGGCGTCGAAGCTGGCCAACGAGACGCCGGTGATGTCCTCGCCGGTGGCGGTCGGGGTGAAGCCGCAGGCGCTGGCCCGGCTGGGCTGGAAGCCGCAGGAGGTGACCTGGTCGGCGGTCGAGGAGGCCGTCGCCGCCGGGAAGCTGACGTACGGGATGACGGATCCGGTGCACTCCAACTCCGGTTTCTCCGCGCTGGTGTCGGTGGCCTCGGGGTTGTCGGGCGCGCAGTCGGCGCTGACCGACGCCGACGTGCGCACGGCGCAGCCGCGGCTGCGGGAGTTCTTCAAGGGGCAGAAGCTGACCTCGGGTTCCTCGGGCTGGCTGGTGACGGCGTACGCGAAGCGCGGTGACGTGGACGCGCTGGTCAACTACGAGTCGGTGCTGCTGTCGATGAACGACCGGGCGAAGGAGCCGCTGACGGTGATCCGGCCGAAGGACGGGGTGGTGACGGCGCACTATCCGCTGACGCTGCTGACCTCGGCCCCGGCCGGTGCGCGCGAGTCGGGGCGGCTGCTGACGGAGTACCTGCGGGGCGAGGCCGCGCAGA
The DNA here is from genome assembly GCF_040609475.1 of Streptomyces sp. NPDC004667. Lineage (NCBI taxonomy): Bacteria > Bacillati > Actinomycetota > Actinomycetes > Kitasatosporales > Streptomycetaceae > Streptomyces > Streptomyces sp. NPDC004667. The sequence goes on from NZ_JBEXKC010000051.1 coordinate 3,951, forward strand.
AGGCCATCACGGAGAAGACCTTCCGGCGGCCGGTGGCGGCCGGGGTGACCCCGGCCGCCGGGCTGGACGGGGAGCGGCGGCGCGAGCTGCCGTTCCCGGGCTCGCGGTCGGTGGCGGACGGCCTGCTGGCCTCGTACGAGAACGAGCTGCGCCGGCCGTCGCGCACGGTGTACGTGCTGGACACCTCGGGTTCCATGGCGGAGCAGGACCGGATCGGCCGGCTGAAGTCGGCGCTCACCGACCTTACGGGGAGCGGGAGTTCGGGAACCGGCGAGCGGTTCAGGGACCGCGAGGAGGTGACTCTGCTGCCCTTCGGTGACAAGGTGAAGCAGGTGCTGACGCACGTCGTCGAACCGGGGAATCCCGGGCCGGCCCTGGAGGCGATCCGGGGTGACGTGGGGTCCCTCCGACCGGAGGGGGGCACGGCCGTGTACGGGAGTCTGAAGGCCGCGTACCAGCACCTGGGGCAGGGGAACGCCGACGCGTTCACCTCGATCGTGCTCATGACGGACGGGCAGAGCGGGGACAAGGTGCAGGACTTCGACTCCTTCTACGCGGGGCTGCCGGAAGGGCAGAAGCACACTCCGGTCTTCGCGGTGCTGTTCGGGGACTCGGACCGCAAGGAGCTCACGCACATCACGGAGCTGACCGGCGGCCGTCTCTTCGACGCCACCGACGGGAACGGTTCGCTGGACGGCGCCTTCGAGGAGATCCGTGGCTACCAGTAGGACGTCCGGCGGCGCGACCGCCGGAGCCCGGGTGCTCGGGTACCTGGAGTCGGGCAAGAACCTGGCGGGCGGCGTCGGCGGGCTGATCGGGCTGGGGCTGACGCTGGCCGGGGTGGCGGGTGCGTACTGGCCCGTGGTGGTCGCGGGCCTGTACGCGGCGGGCGCGCTGATCGCCCCGCCGGCCCGGATCGACACCCCGTACTTCCCGGATCCGGCGGAGCAGTTGGGCGTCGTACGGGAGGACCTGGGCCGGCTGCGGGAGTACGTGGCGGAGGTGGAGCTGCCGCCGGCGGCCGAGGGCAAGCTGAGCGAGCTGCTGGACCTGTACGCGGCGCTGCTCGATCCGGGCTGGGTGGCGGACGTGCTGGCCACGGAGCCGGAGGCGGTGCACACGCTGTCGCGGGCGATCCGGCTGGACGTGCCGGAGTGCGTGGACACGTACAACCGGACCCGCTGGTGGACCCGGCTGACGCCGGGCGGGGAATCTCCGGAGCGGCACCTGGAGCGGCAGCTGTCGGTGCTGTTCGAGGAGGCGGAACGCGTGACGGCGGGCCTCCACGATGTGGAGGCCCGCCGTCAGCAGACGCACACGACCTATTTGGAAGGTCGCAGGGAGCCCTAGGTCGGGGAATCCCGCGTCAGCCCTCGGCCGGGGACAGCCAGCCTCGGTTCTTGGGGGTGGGGCCGGGGACTAGCCCAGGCGCTCGACGAGCGCGTGGTACTGGTCCCACAGCTCCTTGGGGGTGTGGTCGCCGTAGGTGTTCAGGTGCTCGGGGACCAGGGCGGCCTCCTCGCGCCAGACCTCCTTGTCGACCGTGAGGAGGAAGTCCAGGTCCTCGGCCGGGAGGTCGAGGCCGTCCAGGTCGAGGGAGTCCTTGGTCGGCAGGACGCCGATGGGGGTCTCCACGCCCTCGGCGGTGCCGTCGAGGCGGCCGACGATCCACTTCAGGACGCGGCTGTTCTCGCCGAAGCCGGGCCACACGAACTTGCCCGCGTCGTTCTTGCGGAACCAGTTCACGTAGTAGATCTTCGGGAGCTTGGCCTGGTCCTTGTCGGCCGCGACCTTGACCCAGTGGGCCATGTAGTCGCCCATGTTGTAGCCGCAGAACGGCAGCATGGCGAAGGGGTCGCGGCGCAGTTCGCCGACCTTGCCCTCGGCGGCGGCGGTCTTCTCGGAGGCGATGTTCGAACCGATGAAGACGCCGTGGTTCCAGTCGAAGGACTCGGTGACCAGCGGGACCGCGGAGGCGCGGCGGCCGCCGAAGAGGATCGCGGAGATCGGGACGCCCTTGGGGTCCTCCCACTCGGGGGCGATCGTCGGGCACTGCGACGCCGGGACGGCGAAGCGGGCGTTGGGGTGCGCGGCCGGGGTCCCGGACTCCGGGGTCCAGGCGTTGCCCTTCCAGTCGATCAGGTGCGCGGGCGCCTCTTCGGTCATGCCCTCCCACCAGACGTCGGAGCCGTCGGGGGTGAGCGCGACGTTGGTGAAGACGGTGTTGGCGTACATGGTCTTCATGGCGTTGGCGTTGGTGTGCTCGCCGGTGCCGGGGGCGACGCCGAAGAAGCCGGCCTCGGGGTTGATCGCGTAGAGGCGGCCGTCCTCGCCGAAGCGCATCCAGGCGATGTCGTCGCCGATGGTCTCGACCGTCCAGCCGGGGATGGTCGGCTCCAGCATGGCGAGGTTGGTCTTGCCACAGGCCGACGGGAACGCGGCGGCGACGTACTTCGCTTCGCCCTCGCCCTGCGGCGGGGTGAGCTTGAGCACCAGCATGTGCTCGGCGAGCCAGCCCTCGTCACGCGCCATGACGGAGGCGATGCGCAGCGCGTAGCACTTCTTGCCGAGCAGGGCGTTGCCGCCGTAGCCGGATCCGAAGGACCAGATCTCGCGGGTCTCGGGGAAGTGCGAGATGTACTTGGTGGTGTTGCACGGCCACGGCACGTCCTCCTGGCCCTCGGCGAGCGGGGCGCCGAGGGTGTGGACGGCCTTGACGAAGAATCCGTCGGTGCCGAGCTCGTCGAGGACGGCCTTGCCCATGCGGGTCATGGTGCGCATGGCGACCGCGACGTAGGCGGAGTCGGTGATCTCGACGCCGATCGCGGAGAGCTCGGAGCCGAGGGGGCCCATGCAGAAGGGGACGACGTACATCGTGCGGCCCTTCATGGAGCCGCGGAATATGCCCTGCTCGCCCGAGAAGATCTCCTTCATCTCGGAAGGAGCCTTCCAGTGGTTCGTGGGGCCCGCGTCCTCGGCCTTCTCGGAGCAGATGAAGGTCCGGTCCTCGACGCGCGCGACGTCGGAGGGGTCGGAGGCGGCGTAGTAGGAGTTCGGGCGCTTGGCCTCGTCCAGCTTCTTGAACGTTCCCTTGGAGACGAGCTCCTCGCACAGGCGCTCGTACTCGGCCTCGGAGCCGTCGCACCAGACCACGCGGTCCGGCTGGGTGAGGGCTGCGATCTCGTCCACCCAGGAGACCAGCTCCGAGTGGGTCGTCGGGACGGAAGTGGGAGCCGCGTTGTCGCGCGCCACGATTGCTCCTTGTTGAGGGGTTTGTTTGGTGTTGGCCCCGTGGGGGCTGCGACCCGGACGCTTCGCGCTCCGCTCATCCGGTGTCGACCGCACTCATCTGATCATCCGGTGGATGTGCGCATATGTCCAGAGGGCCTCTCACGTGAGCATCGACACGTCCGTCAATCTTCCGTAAAGAGCCCTGACGGAAACCTACGGACCCGTAGGTAGCATGTGGGTCATGACTTCTGACGCCGCCGCCGTAGCGGCCTCACCGGCAGCGCCGGGGGTGGAGACCGAGGCCAAGCCGCTGATGCGCGGCTGGCTGCACACCGGAATGTTCCCCGCCGTGGTGATCGCGGGCCTGGCGCTGATGGCCTTCACCGACTCCACCCGGGCGCGCGTGGCCTGCGGCGTGTACGTCCTCACGGCGTGCCTGCTCTTCGGCGTCAGTGCCGTCTACCACCGCGGCACCTGGGGGCCGCGCGGCGAAGCGATTCTGCGCCGCCTCGACCACGCCAACATCTTCCTGATCATCGCGGGCACCTACACCCCGCTCACGGTCCTGCTCCTGCCGGCCTCCACCGGGCGCACCCTGCTGTGGGCGGTGTGGATCGCGGCGGCGGCCGGCATCGCCTTCCGCGTCTTCTGGGTCGGCGCCCCGCGCTGGCTCTACACCCCCTGCTACATCGCGATGGGCTGGGCCGCGGTCTTCTTCCTGCCCGACTTCCTGCGCACCGGCGGCATCACGGTCCTGGTGCTGGTGATCGTGGGCGGTCTGCTCTACAGCGTGGGCGGTGTGATCTACGGCATCAAGCGGCCCAACCCGTCCCCGCGCTTCTTCGGTTTCCACGAGGTCTTCCACTCGCTGACGCTGGCGGCCTTCGTGGCCCACTACGTCGGCATCTCCCTGGCCGCCTACTCGCACCGGGGCTGACGGCGCGGAGGGGCGGCGCGGCAGCCGCGGGCGGAGGGTCAGCGCGGCAGCTCGCGGGCGAGGGCGGTCAGTACGGCCCGGGTCTTCGTCTCCCCCGTCCGCGGCGGGGTGAGGCCGCGGTCGCGCAGGCCCTCCCCGAGCAGGTCCTGGACCCGGGGCGCGTCGTCGACGTCGGCGCGGACCGACACCTCCAGGAACCGCAGTCCGCCGTCGGTGGTCCACTCCTCGATCGCCACGGATCCGGGCAGCCCGTCCCAGTCCTGCTTCCACTTGACGGCGTGCACCGGGCCCAGCGCCGTCAGGGCGTCGAGGTCCTCCCCGTCCGCGTCGGCCGCCTCCAGCAGTTCCAGTTGCGGCTTGGTGACCAGATCGCCGAGGGAGCCGCGTTCGGCGTCGAGGGCATCGTCGAACTCCCGGTCGGCCTCCAGCGAGGCCGCCAGGACGGGGCCGAAATCGGGCCCGGCCCGGTCCTGCTCGATCCGGTACTCCCAGTGATCCTCCTCGCGCTCCTCCTGCCAGGACTGCGGCAGCGGGTGGCACGGGCGCAGTTTGACGGTCAGGTCCGCCTTGTGTTTGGAGTCCGGTCCGGCCTCGTCCCGGCGCAGGCGCAGGATGAGCCCCCGGTCCAGCAGGGGCAGCGCGACCGCGCCGCCGGCCGACTTCTCCGGCCGGTCCCAGAAGTGGACGGCCCGCGAGCGGCCCTCCTCGCGGTCGAGCTCCAGCGCGTCGAACGCGGTCCCGGCCTCCGCGCCGACGAAGCTGATCTTGATCTCTGCGGCCGTGGCCGTCGGGAGCTGCTTCATGGTGCCGTTATCGCACGGCGGACGGGCACCCGCATTCCGGGCGACGGGCCCGCACCGCCCCCGTACCGGGCGGGTACGGGCGCGGGGCGGGCGGGGCCGGGTGGCGGGAACGGCTAGCAGGCGCGACCGTCGCCGTCCGGGTCCAGGCGCAGCGGGTCGCTGCCGTTGACCTTCATCCCCTTCGGGAACCGGTGGGCGGCCAGCCAGTCGCAGCGCGCCCGGGTGGTCTTCTCGACCTCCGCCGGGAAGTTCGCCGGGACGCACAGGCTCGCCGTCCCGTAGTGGCGGTCGCAGCCGGCCACGGTCGGGGCGACCGGGGCCGCGTCGCGCTGCTGCGGATTGGGCTTCGGGGCGGCCAGTGCGTCCGCGAAGGAGTGTTCGTGGGCGGTCGGCTGCTGCCCCTGTGCGGCCACGAGCGCCGGCGCTCCGCCGAGGTGGACCCAGGTGGCGACCGAGGGGACGCCGTTCGCGTCGACGCCGAAGAGCATGTACCAGCCGGGCGGCGCCAGGTTGGGGTTGCTGGTGACGTTGAGGTCGATGGTGGTGTTGTTGACGACGGTCATGGGCAGGTCCACGAACCGCTGGTTGGGGTCGGAGGAGTGGGTGACGGCCGCCGGGCGGATCAGTTCCGCCTTGGCGATCGGCCGGTCGACGGTGATCCGCTGCGTGTCTCCGTAGACCCACTCGGTGTCGATCACCGAGGTGAGCCGGGGGCGCGGGCCCTTGAAGAGGTACGGCGGGGTGTAGATCGACACCGCGTGGTTGTACGTGCCGTTGCCCGGGTTGTCCCCGACCGACATGACGCGGCCGTCGGGCAGCAGGAAGGCGCCCGAGTGGTAGGTGCGCGGGATCGGGTCGGTGGCCAGGCCCGGCTGGTAGGTGTTGTTCGCGGGGTCGAAGAAGGAGGCCTCGAAGACCGGGTCGGCCCGGTCGTGCAGCCCGCCGCCGGTCTCCAGGACCTTGCCGTCGGGCAGCAGCACGGCGGACACGTACATCTTGCCCTCGGCGCCGGTCTGCGGGCGCTTGCCGGCGCCGACGTCGACGAGGCCCTGCGGGAGGTCGGGGCCCGCGGTGTATCCGGGGCTCGGCTTCTTCAGGTCGATGATGTCGGTGAGGCGGTTCGCGGGCGGGTTGGTCTCGTTGTTGCCGCCGCCGATGGTCAGCACCCGCTGGTCCTGGGCCGGGGGCAGCAACACGCTCGCCGACTCGTCACGCGCGTCCTTCCCGCGCAGTCCGGGCACGTCGGTGACGGTGTTGGCGTCGTAGTCGTAGATCGAGGAGCCGGATCCGGCCGTGCCGTTGCCGAAGGTGTGGCTGCCGGAGTAGAAGAGCCGGCCGTCCTGCATGAGGATCATCGAGGGGTACAGGCCCCAGTACGACCAGGTCTGGTTGACCTGGTTCATCGGCAGCCACTTGTTCTGCGCCGCCGAGAACTTCTCGGCCGTGACGTTGCCGGTGGAGTCCTCCTTCAGACCGCCGAAGGAGATCACGTCGCCGTTGCCGAGGACGGTGGCGGACGGGTACCAGTGGCCGCCGTTCATGTCGTTGGTCTTCGTGTACGTCTCGGTCGCCGGGTCGAAGACGTACGAGTCCTTCAGCCCCTGGTAGCCGATCTTGCCGTCGGCGGACGGGTAGCCCTTGTTGCCGCTCATCACCAGCACCCGGCCGTCTGCCAGTTGCACGTGGCCGGAGCAGAACATGTCGACCGGCGTCGGGATCGTCCTGACCGAGCCGGCCACCGGGTCGTAGACGGCGGAGGTGAAGGTCCCGGCGTTGAACTGGGATATGTCGTTGCCCGATCCCGCGATCAGCAGCACCTTGCCGTTCTTGAGGACCACGGCGTGCATCGAGCGGACCGGGTTCTGGGCGGCCATCACCTCCCACTTGCCCTTGGCGCACTGGTCGGGCGTGCCCGTGCAGACGGGCTGGGGCGGGACGGCCCCGACCTCCTCCACCGCGTAGTCGTCGGTGGTGAGGGTGCCGACGCCGTAGACCGACAGCCCCCAGGTGATCTTGTCGGTGTTCGGCGGGACGGCGGGCGTACGGACCTCCGTGCGCGCCCACGCGGCGCTGACCGGCGGGTTCTGCAGGTCGGTCCAGTACTGCCAGCCGGCGGTGGTGTCGTGGCGGAAGACGGTCACGGAGACGTCGGGGGTGTTCGACTTGTACCAGGCGGACAGGTCGTACTGCCGGCCCGGTGTGACGGTGGGGGCGCAGGTGGCGTTCTCGGTGACCAGGGCCTTGCGGTCGCCGTCGACGCGGCGGGTGAGGGAGACCTTCATGGCCTTGGTGCCGCCGTGCGCGTCGGCGACGGTGGCGAAGGTGAAGTCGTTGTCGCCCCAGCCGGACTTCTCCCAGCAGGCGGGCATGTCGGCGCCGGCCGGTCCGGCGGTCTCGAAACCGGGGTTGGTGAGCAGGTTGGGCGGTCCGGCCGTGGCCTGCTGCGGTGCGGTGAGCAGCAGGCCGGCGGTCATCGCCCCGACGGCGAGGAGGGCGGCCCGGCGCCCTGCCCTCCGTCGGATCTTCCTCTGCATGCGGGGTGTCCTTTCGGTGCGGCTCAACTCCTGCGTGAGGTCGCCGCACGTGGCCCGCGCGGCAGGTAGACGAGGGCTTCGGTGGCGGCGAAGCGCAGGACGAAGGTGGTCACGAGCGCGAGGGCCGTCGCGGGCAGGACGCCGAGGCCGAGCCGGGCGACGAACAGCGCGATGAGCGGGATCCGCAGGAGCAGGTCGGCGTTGGCGAGGAGGGCGAAGCGGCCGATCCGGTCCGCCCAGTGGCGGTGGCGGCGGCGGTCGCGGAAGAGCAGGGTCTCGATGAGGAGGAAGTTCCACAGCACCCCGGCCTGGTTGGCGAGGACCTCGGCGGCCAGGTACTGCACCCCGGCGTGGGTCAGGAGCCACAGCGCCAGCAGGTTCGGGGCGAAGCCGGAGAGGCCGATCAGGCCGAAGCCGATCATCCGGGCGAGCGGGCTCGCGGAGCGCAGGGCGGCCAGGTGCGCGAGGAAGCGGAGCCCCTCGCGGGCTCCGGACTTGGACTCCCCGGCGAAGCGGTCCTGGAAGACGAAGGGGACCTCGGCGGTCTTCGCGGGGCGGCAGCGGACGGCCAGTTCCAGCAGGATCTTGTAGCCGAGGGGTTTGAGGGCGTCGGCGCTCACGGCGGAGCGGCGCATCGCGAAGAAGCCGCTCATCGGGTCGCTGATCCCGCGCAGGGCGCGCGGGAAGAGGCCTTTGGCCAGCCAGGTCGCGCCGCGCGAGACGGCGACGCGGTAGCTCCCGGCGAGGCCCGCCCGGCTGCCGCCGGCGATGTAGCGGGAGGCGACGACCAGGTCGGCGCCGGTGCGGGTGCCCTCGCCGACCAGTTCGGGGACGAGGTGGGGCGGGTGCTGGAGGTCGGCGTCCATGACGACGATCCACTCGGAGCCGGCCCGCTTGACCCCCTCGACGACGGCCCCGCCGAGGCCGCCCTCGGCGACCTGCCGGTGCAGGACGGCCACCGGGAAGGGGCAGTCCGCGGCGGCCTTCTCGATAACGGCCGGGGTGTCGTCGGTGGAGTCGTCGACGAAGAGCACCTCGCAGGGCGCGCCGACGGGCAGTGAGGCGCGCAGTCTGCTGAGCAACTCCCCCACGTTCGCGGCCTCGTTGAAGGTCGGGATGATCACGGTGACGCTGCCGGGGGCCGGCGCCCGCCCCGCGGCGGCCTCCGGCGCGTCCAGGGCGCGCGGGGGCCACAGGTCCTCGCTCATGGTGGTTCAGCTCCCACTCTCGCGGTCGGTGCGGCGGATCTCGACACGGTCCTCGCCCGTACCGAAGACGGCGACCGCGGTCGAATGCTCCAGTGCAGCCTTCACGTTGGGCAGGTCCGCCGCATCACGACGCACGGTGGGCGAGGAGACGACGTAGTCGATGTCCCGCCACCCGCGCGGCAGGGTCTTGGTGACGGCCGGGTCGAGGTCCGCCTTGTAGAACCAGATGGCGCCCGTTCCGGGTGCAAAACCGTGGTGAACAGCGTCGAGCCACAGGGCGTCGTCCACGAGGACGCGGGTGTTCGCCGGTTCGGGGACCGTGCCGAGCCAGGCGGCGGCCTGCCGGTAGGGGGCGTTCGCGTCGGCGGTGAGGGCGGTGCGGTTGCCGTCGTACCAGCGCGGCAGGACGTAGACGGCGGCGCAGGCGGCGAGCACGACGGTCAGCGCCCAGCGTGCGCACACCAGGGCGCGGCGCTCTCCCGGGGTGCGGCGCCGGCGCAGGACGGCGTGGGTGACGCTCGCCGCCGCGGCGGCGAGGACCAGGGCGAGGAAGGGCAGGGCCTGGATGACGTACATGGCGGGCAGGTAGCCGGAGGGCCGCAGCGCGACGAGCGCGAGGATCACGGCGGCCAGGGCCGGTCCGGCCAGGGCCCGCGCGGTGACCGACCAGCGGGTGGTGGCCAGCAGCAGGACGGCGCCGGCGAGCCCGCCGAGCGGCAGGACGGTGTCGTAGTAGAGCCAGGACCGGAACACGCCGTACGAGCCGGAGCCGGGGTCGAGGATGAATCCGGAGCCGGGGCGGCCCATCTGGTAGGTGATGCCGTCGATGAGGGAGACGTGTCCGGCGCCGGGCAGCAGTTCGCCGTTGAGCAGGGCGTACAGCGGGTACGAGAGCCCGATCAGGGCGCAGGCGGTGACGGCTCCGGTGACGGCGAACTTGCGGGTGTCGCGGTGGCTGTGGCGCCACATCGTCACCAGCAGCGCCGGGAGCACCACCAGCATCGTCTCTTTGGTCAGGACGGCGGTGGCGGCGGCCAGACCCGAGGCGAAGTGGTGCCAGAGGTGGCGGCTGGGGGACGCGGCGAGGCAGAAGGCCAGCAGCATCCACATCACGGCGAGGTTGTCGAGGAAGATCTCCCGCTGGAGCACGACGGAGAGCGGGGAGAGCCCGAAGAGGGCCATCGCGAGTCCGGCCGCCCAGCGCGGCAGCCAGAGCCGGCGGGCGAGGACGTAGATCAGCACCGAGCTGACCCCGGAGACGGCGAGCATCGAGAACCGCATCGGCGCGACCGTCATCCAGTCGGGCACGAAGAGGGAGGGCAGGTACGTCAGCCCGGCCACCTGGATCCAGCCGAGCGGCGGGTGGTCGTACCAGTAGGTGTAGTGGGCGAGGCCCTTGCCCTGCTGGACGGCCCAGGCCTGCGCGAGGTACGTGCCCTCGTCGTCGCTCAGGGTGGGGAAGTGGGTGATGTTCCAGCCCTGGACGAGGAGGATCGCCAGCAGCAGGGTCGCGCAGAGCAGCAGGTCGGGGCGGGAGGAACGGAAGCGGACCAGGGGCCGGGCGGGCGCGGGCGGCCGGACGCCGAGGCCGCCGGTGGGGCGTCCGGTGCCGGGTGCGGGGCCGGGGCCGGGGCCGGGGCCGGGGCCGGGGCCGGCGGGGCGGCGCTGGGCGGGGACTCTGGGCTCGGTGGTGGTGTCGGTGGCGGTGGCGGTGGCGGTGTCCGCTCCGGCTCGGGGGCGGACGGGCAGGGTGGCGGCGGAGGCTTCGGCGGCCGGGGCTCCGGCTTCGGCTTCGTCCGGTCCGGGCTGAGGCTGGGGATCAGTGGCCGTGGGCAGGGTGGCGGTCACCGGTGGCTGTCCTCTCGGATCGCGGTGGAAGCGGTGGAGGCCGTCGCCCCGGTCAGGTGGGCGCCGGTGTGGCTGGTCAGTTCCCACTCGTTGCGGCCGCGCTGCTCGCGCCAGACCGCGCGGATCGCGGCGCCCGCCAGCATCACCTGGTAGAAGGGGCCGCCGACGACGAGCTTGACGTAGTGCACGAAACGGACCCGCAGCCCGTACTGGCGGCCGAAGTCGTGGAGGCCGACGATCTCGAAGACGAAGGTCACGAGCGCGGTGATCATGGGCAGGAAGGTGATGATCGCGATGCCGACCGGCACGTCGAGGAAGACCGCGACGGCGAAGTTCACCGGGATGATCACCCCGGAGGCCGCCTGCATGAAGGGGGTCATCAGCGTGTAGCGGGCCAGCCAGCGCTGGCCGCGGCCGGGCAGCCGGCGCCAGTCCTTCTTCCGGTAGACCTGGAGGAAGCCCTGGTTCCAGCGGGTGCGCTGCTTGAGCAGGCTCATCAGCGAGCCCGGCGTCTCCTCGCGGGTGACCATGTCGGAGTCGTAGGCGACGACCACCTTCTTGCCCACGGAGGAGAGCCGCACCCCCAGGTCACAGTCCTCGGCGAGGCAGTTCTGGTCCCAGCCGCCCGCCTCGCGCAGCACCTCGGTGCGCACGAAGACCGTGTTGCCCCCGAGCGGGATGAAGCCCTTCTCGGCGTGCAGGTGGAGCCGGGAGCGGAACCAGAAGAAGTACTCCAGGCAGTTGCGCAGGCTGTACCAGCTGGAGTGGAAGTTGATCAGCTGTACGCCGCCCTGCACCACGTCCGCCCCGGTGGCCCGGAAGGCGTGGTCGACGTGGGCGAGGAGCTCGGGATGGACCTGGTCCTCGGCGTCGAAGACGCCCACGATGTCGCCCCGGCAGTGCGGGAGCGCGGTGTTGAGGGCCTTCGGCTTGTTCTTCGCCTCGTGGTGGTCGGTGACGACGCGGACGCGCTCGGGCGCACGGGCGGCGGCGCGTTCGGCGACGGCCGCCGTCCCCGGGTCGTCGTGGCCGACGATCACGATGATCTCGTAGTCGGTGTGGCTCGATTCGAGGAGCCGGTCGATCGTGTGCTCCAGGACGGCCTGCTCGTGGCGGGCGGGCAGGAGCAGCGAGAACGCCAGCCGGCCGTCGCCGTCGGGGCGGTCGAACCGGGTCGACGCGAGCGTCTCCGGCGTGCGCCACGCGTGCATCTGCCACCACAGGGTGAAGGCGGCCATCCAGAAGAGTGCCAGCGAAATGGCAGCAATGAACACAGAAGTGTACAAACTGTCCCCCACAGACATGCCGCAACCCCAGGCGGCGATCGAAAACCCCCCGGAGGCGGACCACGGGCCCCCCGGCCCTCCGCCTCCGCTTCCCCCTCGTGCGCACCCCCCAGTGCGCGGATCGGCGAATCCCGAAGCCATGAGATTAGGCAGGGAACGTGAAGCGGAGGCGCCGCCCAGATAAAAACCACGTTTCGGAGTTGATGTACAACAACCGGAATTGACGGTACTCCGGGTACTTCAGGGACGAACCGCGCCCAACTGGTCCGCCAATTCGACCAGTTCTGTCGTAGGACGCGCGCAGACGAAGTGCCGGCACACGTACGCCGTCGGAAGGTCGCGAACAAGTGTGCGCTCGGCCAGGAGGGGGAACTCCCCGCCGCTCCCGTCCGCCGCACGCGGCGGACCCACCGCCACCACCGCCCCGGGAGCCGTACCCAGCAACGCCGTCCGGTGCAGCGCGGCCCGCGCCGGATCGTCCGGATGCCCCACGACGGCCACCTCGCGCGGCCCGTCCACGAGCGCCTCCGCCACCGCCAGACCGTGCCCGATGAAGCGCGGGGCGCGCGGCCCGAGGGCGTGCACCACAGCCAGCGCCCGCTCGGCCGCCGTGCGGTGCGGCTGCGAACCGGTGTGCGCGGCGTACGAGAGCAGCGCCCCGGCGGCGGCCGTCCAGCCGGAGGGGGCGGCCGTGTCGGTGGGGTCCTGCGGCCGCCTGATCAGCCGCTCGGCGTCGTGCGCGGTGTCGTAGAGCGAGCCGTCCTCGGCGGTGAAGCGGGCCATCACCAGGTCCACGAGGAATCCGGCGAACTCCAGCCACACCCCCTCACCGGTGACGGAGGCCAGCGCCAGGAAGCCCTCGGCGACGTCGCCGTAGTCCTCCAGCACCCCGGCGTTGGTACCGACCCGGCCGTCACGGCTGGTGCGGGCCAGGCGGGCGGAACCGTCCATGTGGACCCGCACGAGCAGGTCGGCGGCCTCGGTGGCCCGCTCGACCAGGTCCGGGCGCTCGAAGTACGCCCCGCACTCGGCGAGCGCCGCGATGGCCAGCCCGTTCCAGGCGGCGACGACCTTGTCGTCCCGGCCGGGCGCGGGGCGCTGCGCGCGGGAGGCGAGCAGCCGCTCCTTGATCCCGGCGAGGCGCTCCGCGTCGAGGGCGGGGCCGTCCCGGTGCAGCTGCAGCACCGAGGCGCCGTGCTCGAAGGTGCCCTCCTGCGTCACCCCGAAGTACGCCTGCGCCAGGGCCCCGTCGTCCTCGCCGAGCACCTCGGCGAACTGCTCCGGGGTCCACGCGTAGTAGGCCCCCTCGACGTGCTTCCCGCTGGCCGGGTCCTCACTGTCGGCATCGAGGGCGGAGGCGAACCCGCCCTGCTCCGTGCGCAGTTCCCGCACCATGAAGTCGGCGGTCTCCAGCGCGACCCGCCGCGCGAGCTCCGATCCGGTGGCCCGCCAGAGGTGGGCGTACACGCGGCAGAGCAGCGCGTTGTCGTAGAGCATCTTCTCGAAGTGCGGCACCACCCAGTCGCGGTCCACGGAGTACCGGGCGAACCCGCCGCCCAGCTGGTCGTAGATCCCGCCCCGGGCCATCGCCTCGCAGGTGTCGACGGCCATCTGGAGGGCGCCCTCGGAGCCGGTACGGGCGTGGTGGCGCAGCAGGAACTCCAGCACCATGGACGGCGGGAACTTCGGCGCGCCGCCGAAGCCCCCGCGCACGGCGTCGTACTCCCGCGTCAGCCCGAGCAGCGCCCCGGCCAGCTCCTCGGGACCGGGCACGCCGGCCTTGCCGTAGTCCAACTGCCGCCCGGCCAGGTCCCGCACGATCCGCTGCGCGACCTCGGCGACCTCCTCGGGCCGCCCGACCCAGGCGGTCCGCACTCCTTCGAGCACCTGCGCGAAGGAGGGCATCCCGTGGCGGGGCTCGGGCGGGAAGTAGGTGCCGAAGTAGAAGGGCTCGGCGTCCGGGGTCAGGAACACGGTCATGGGCCAGCCGCCCTGCCCGGTCGCGGCCTGCACGGCCTCCATGTAGACGGCGTCGATGTCGGGCCGCTCCTCGCGGTCCACCTTGACGTTGACGAAGTGCTCGTTCATGAACGCGGCGGTCGATTCGTCCTCGAAGGACTCGTGCGCCATGACATGACACCAATGACACGCAGAGTAACCGACCGACAGCAGAACGGGCACGTTGCGCCGCCGCGCCTCCTCGAAGGCCTCGGGGACCCACTGCCACCAGTCCACGGGGTTCTCGGCGTGCTGCAGCAGGTACGGGGAGGTGGCATCGGCCAGGCGGTTCACCATGCCCGCAGTATCGCAGCACCGAACTCGGGAACCCCGAAGCCGGAGCGGACCGGTGGGGGCGGTATCAGCCGGTCGGCCCGCGCGCCCCACCTCACCCACCACGGCCATGGAGTCGAACGGTACAGAGTTCCGACCCTGCTTCTTGTGTAAGTGACAGTAACTGAAGTAGCTTGCATGGCATGCAAGATGACGCATGGTCACCACCTTCCGTACTCCTGACGGTCGATCTTGTGATCCTGACGCTGCGGGAGGGCCGCCTGCACCTGCTCCTGGTGGAGCGGGGCGAAGATCCCTTCCGGGGCATGCTCGCGCTGCCCGGAGGATTCCTGAACCACGATGGCGAGGAGATCCTGGACGCCGCCCACCGCGAACTGATCGAGGAAACAGCCCTGAGCTCCGGCTGGGTGCACCTTGAACAGCTGGCCTTGTACGGGGACTCGGGCCGCGACCCGCGGGGTCGCGTCCTCTCCGTGGCCCACCTGGCGATCGCACCGGGGCTGCCCGACCCGGTCGCGGGGACGGATGCCGCCGACGCCGCGTGGATTCCCACAGAAGCCGTCCTGTCCGGCGAGGTGGAGCTCGCGTTCGATCACCGCCGAATAGCTGCGGACGGAATCGAACGCGCGCGCACAAAGATCGAGTTCTCGGCACTGGCCACCGCGTTCTGCCAGGAAACCTTCACCATCGCAGAGCTGCAACAGGTGTACGAAGCCGTCTGGGGGACCGCACTCGACACCCGCAACTTCTACCGGAAGGTCCAAGCCGCGAAGGGATTCATCGTCCCCACCGGCACGGACCGCAAGACCACGGGAGGACGTCCGGCACGGCTGTACCGGGCCGGACCGATAGCCGTGCTGTTCCCACCGCTGATCCGACCCGCACCGTCCGCGACGGAAGACGACACGAGAGGGTTAGACGAGTAGATGTCGAAAGGCCCGGTGGTGATTCTCACCGCCCTCAATCTTGAATACCAGGCAGTGCGCCAGAGGCTGCTGGATCCTCAGTTACATCGCCATGACCGTGGCACCCGGTTCGAGGTGGGAACCGTGCGGGACACACCGTGCCCTGTCGCACTTGGCCTGACGAGCAAGGGAAACCACTCCGCCGCAGTGATCGCCGAACGGGCGATCCAGGAGTTCTCTCCGGTGGCCGTGCTGTTCGTCGGGGTCGCGGGTGCCCTGTGGGACGCCACCAGGCTGGGCGACGTGGTGATGGCGTCACACGTGTACGCCTATCACGGCGGGACCAGCGAGGACGACGGACTCAAAGCCCGTCCCCGGGCATGGGAGGCGCCGCACGGCATCAGCCAGCTCGCCTCGCACCTGGCCCGTCTGGACGACTGGGCGGACCCGACAGCCGCACCCGAGGACCGGCCGCAGGTGCGTTTCGGGGCGGTGGCCGCCGGCGAGATCGTCCAGAACTCGAGGATCTCGGCCGAGGCCAAATGGATCCGACAGCACTACAACGACGCGCTCGCCATCGAAATGGAGGCGGCCGGTGTAGCCCAGGCGGGTCACCTCAGTGGGGCGCCGGTGGCCATCATCCGGGGGATCAGCGACCGGGCGGACGGCACGAAGAACAGTGCGGAGGACCGCAACTGGCAGCCGCGGGCCGCGGCGAACGCGGCGGCGTTCGCCATCCGGCTGGCGGTGGAATTGGTGGGTGAGCAGGAGGAAGCCGCGATGCCCCGGGACGACAGGACCCGTTCGGCCGACTGGTTCGACCAGCACGTCAGCAACACCGCCCACAACAGCACCGTCGGCATCATGGCCGGCTCGGTCACGGGCAGCAGCGTCCACATGAGCGCGGCCCCAAAGGCATCCAGCCCGACGGACCTGATCACGGAGCTGAACGGTTTCCGCCATCAGCTGAGGCGACACCTCGACGAGGGAGCCCTGGACGAGGACAGCTACCGGGAGGCCCTGACCGATCTGGACTCCGCCCTCCGGTCGGCCGGGGGGCGCACCCCTGAATCGTCGAAACGGACGGCCATGACGCTCAGGAGGCTGCGCGGACTTGTCGCGGAGTGCCCTGCGCTGGTGGCCGCGTTGGCTCCCATGGTCGCCGCGGCGGGTGACCTGACATGAGCCACGAAGACGCTCGGTACAGCTCGGCCGCGTACAACTCCACCATCGGGATCCAGGCCGAGACCGTACACGACTCCACCATCTACTTCGTCCACCCAGACGCATCGCCGCAGGAGAAGTACCGGGTGGGCGTACGGCTTCTGGAGGACGGCGTCCCCAGCCGGGCCCGCGAGATGATCACTGATGCGATCGTCCACGGGTACGACGGCACGGAAGTTCGTTTCCACTGGGTGCTCGCCATGGTCAGCGCCCGCACCTACCACGACCTGAGCACCGAAGAAGTCCAACGGCTGCGTTACACCTCCGGGCTCGTACGAACCTACGTCGACGACGAGTGGAAGGAGGCACTGCGCGTCACTTTCGACCTGTTGGCGGTGGTCAGCACCACCGGCAGCGAGACCGGCCCCGTCCTGAAGGAGCTGCATGACCTGCCGCTCCTTCAGTACGACGCGATCCTGCGCCACCTCGACCTCATGCTCACCGGAAGGCTGAAGGACGACCTGTGGGCGGAGACCCACGGACGGGCGAGGGCGGAGCGCTTCGGTAACGACCGGGCGCGGCGGGTCTGGGCCTACTTCGCCCCCGCCCCCATCGGCGCGCGGGCCGTTCCGCCCCGCCCCAGCACCGCTGCCGCCGCCCGGGCGTCCCTCCCGGTCCGGGCTGTCCTGTTCGTCGTCAGCAGTTCACTCCTCTGGGTCCTGGCACTGATCGCGGATCCGGCCCGGGCGATCGTCGAACTACCGGTTGCACTCGGCGCGGGCCTGACCGCGGCCCGCTTCGGCGTCCGGTGGTGGGGCCGGGAGCCCAGGCCGGGCCTCACGCCCGGGCCCCGCGTTCCTCATCCTCGCGATCCCACCTCCGCCGAGGACGGGTTCACCAAGCGCGTCCGTCATTCATTCGATCACTACTTCAGCGTTCGCAGGCCCTCCGGGTTCACCTCGGACGCCTGGCTCGCTCACACCGTTCAGATCCGCAGCAGCCTGGCCATCGAGACCGCGGACCTCTACCGGGAGAGCCGGATCGGTGTGGAGCGGGTCGAGTGGCTGATTCGGTACCTCGCCGAGGATGCCCGAAGTCGCCACAACAACGGCACCCTGCTCGATCAGCACCGCCAGAACCGGACTCCGGGCAGGACAAAGGTCCTGACCGTGGCAGCCCTCGCCGTTCTCGTCGGCACGGCTCTGGCCGCGTTCGGCACGGTGGTCTCAGGTGCCGACCAACCACGGCCGCTGTGGGCGTTCCTGGCCGTACTCGGTGCGGCCTGGTCCGGGCAAGCTACCGCTTCGGGGTGGCTGGAGGTCCGGCGCGAAGAGCACCGGCTGGCCCGCGAGACTCAGGAGTACAGCGAACAGCTAACCGCACGACAGATCGCCCACCAGAGCTGGAAGTCGTTCCTGGACAATGCGCGCCCCAGCGAACTGGAGATGGAGACCTGGCTCACCTGCGACAAGACTTCGTTCGTGGATGAAGCACTCCAGCACCACCGGCTCACTTGGCGCGACCTGATCACCCACACCATCCTGGTGGCACCTGGTCCCTCCTATAAACGGGGCCGGGTCCGAGGCGGTCCGTGGCGCTACTCGCACTACGTCTTCCGCCTGTTCCTGTTCACGCAGGACGGCATCCGCGAGATCAGCTCCGAGTTCGACTTCTCCGACGCGACGCGCAGGAACGAGCAGCGGAGCAACTACCGGTTCGACGCACTGACCTCCGTGCAGGTGACGGAGAACGCCGACATCGGTTATGACCTGGAACTCGTCCTCACCAACGGACCGACCAGGAAGATCCGCGTCAAGGACGCCGACGCCCACCAACTGGCTCCGACCGAGGACTCCCGGGAAATCGCCGAGATCAACCTCAGCGCGGCCGGCTCCACTCACACCTTCCGTCTCCTGGAGGGGATAGCGGCGGACGGGAAGAGCTGGATCGAACGGCACGGCCCCGACAACCTGACACCCTTCCAGGTTGTCGGCTGATCCCGGACTCGAGCATAGGAATGCCTGTGACCTCCACGGATGACGTCACCGAGAGCAAAATCCTGCTGGCCGAGTACGACTGCCTCAAGGAGGAACAGAAGACCCGCATAGGGTTCCGCGACAACCTGCTCTACTTCACGCTCGCCGCAGCCACTGCGGTTGTGGCGATCACCGTCCAGAGCGGACAGTCCCGACTACTGCTCTCCGTCCCCGCGATCTGCCTGATCCTGGGCTGGACCTACCTGGTCAACGACGAGAAGATCTCGACGATCGGCTACTACGTCCGCGACCGGCTGGGACCGCGCCTGGTGGAACTCACCTCCGCCCATGGCACGGTGTTCGGCTGGGAGGTCTACCACCGCAACGTGGCGGGCCGTACTGCGCGCAAACGGCTTCAAACTGCGGTGGACCTGTTCACGTACCTGGCCCTACCCATGGTCTGCACGACCGCGTTCTGGTGCTCTCGCGCCGTTCATCCCCTGCTCGTGATCACTTCTCTCGTTCAGACGCTCGCCCTGGCCGTACTGGGCTGGCAGTTCCTGCGCCGTACTGAGCGGTAGCACCGGCCCCTCTCCGCGCACGCGTACGACGCCTCCACTGCGTGGAGGCGCGAGCGGGGCTCCACCGTATGGTCAGCAAGCATCCGGCTCGGGCCGGGGAAGCTCGTCCAGGTCGAGGGTGTAGGTACGTCCGTCGGCCAGCTCAATGGGCAGCTTGCCCGAGCCGTACTTGTGCGTGTGAGCCGCGATGTAGCCGGAGCCGGTGGGCTGGGTGTGGACGACGACCTCCCCGGCGTACGGGTCCACCACCACGTAAACCGGGATGCCGTAGCGGCCGTACTTCGCAGTGCAGTCGTCGTAGTCCTTGCGCGCGGAGGAGACCGAGACCACCTCGGCGATCAACAGCACGTCCTCGAAGCCGTAGCGCTTGCCCTGTCGCTGCGCGTCCTCCCGCAGGATCGCGAAATCCGGGGCCGAGTTCTCGTCGGCCGGGAAATCCAGGTACACATCGGAGGCGGTCTTCGCGTGTCGGCCGAGCGAGAGCGAGTCGATCTGCATCGACTTGATCGTGCTGGAGTGTTCAAAGCTCTGCGGAGTCATGATCACCTTCCCGTCGGTGCCGAAGAGAATCACGTGCCCAGCGGGGAACTCGGTGTACATGACCGCGTTGACGCTCATCAACGGCTCCTTCCTGCCGCTTTCCAGGATATGGGTCACGGTCCCGCGCGGGGCCCGCCACGAGAGTGCCGACTCAGCAGGAGCAGTGGGGATGCGCTGGTCTTCGGTCCAGGCGTTGACGTCTTCCCCCAGTCGCGCACCATGCGCATCCGGCTCGGTGCTCTCCGGAAACATCCCAGTTCACGGCTACCGGGTTGTGTTGAGTCATTGGCACCAGTGGCAACTCGAGCACCCCACGCTGAGCAGTACCGGCACCTCTCGCTCCCGCGCTTCGGCGAAGGCCTCCGAAGACCAGGGCCACCAGTCGACGGGATTGTCCGCGTGCTGGAGGAGAAAGGGGGTCTCGTTCGCGAGGCGGTTCGGCAAACGCGCATCCTGCTGCACCCGCCTGTGCCCCGCCCATGCGCCACATGGCCAGCCCGTACCAGCCGCCCCTGACCACCCCCTGGCGAAGCAATTGCCTGAAATCCACACCGCTGCCGGACACGGCTCTGCGATGATCACAGCGTTCCGAGGCAGGCCGACCGGGGGGAAGTAATGACTGATTACGCATTAGGCGGCAGCGCGGACGAGCCTCTGGGGCGAGCCTCCTATCTGATCGAGGGGCGGCGGGTACTGGTTTCCGACCTCGTCCACGCCGGCCTGCTGAGCGCGGGAACGCGCCTCACTTTCCGGCAGCGGCGGTCCGGGCAGGAGCACCTCGCTCAGGTGACTGCGGACGGCAGGATCGAGCTGAGTGACGGCCAGCGGTTCAAGTCTCCTTCGGCGGCAGCAGCCGCCGCTACGGGGCGCGGCCCCTACGACGGGTGGACTGCCTGGGCACTGGAGGGGGGAACCCTGCTGGACGCTTTGCGGCAGAAGCTCCTGGACACGGTGGCAGAGCTGCCGCCCTCCGGCGACGCCGGGGCGGACGGCTCCGCCGCTCGGCACGCGCGGTTGAAGGACGCCCGGAGGCAGGCGGACGCCGACGCGCCGATCACCGTCACCGTCCGTGATCTCCTGGGCTGGTGGGGGGCATCACGGCGCGGCTACCTGGTCACCGAGCAGGTAGCCTCCGAGCTGGCCAACCACGGCCTGTCCACCGTGCCGGACTTCGCAGCCGTGGGGATCGACGACCGGGTCACCTTGACCGGTCCTTCCGGGGATACCGAGGACGAGGAAGAGAAGGCGACCGAGCAGGGGCCCGTGGCGGGGCAGGAGGAGCCGAGGGAAACCGGCACGACGGGACCCGCCACCACCTCCGTCGACGGGGAGGACAAGGGGGAGCCAATCCAGGGCCAGACGGTCGGCAACCTGCCCTCAGCGCTCAAGGGAGTGGTGTCGGTGTCCTCCTCGGCAAGCTTCGAAGAGGTGTTCACCAAGATGCGGCTCAATGGGTACTCGCAACTACCGGTGCTGAACGGACCTCGGAACCTGCGGGGGGCCGTCACCTGGGAATCCATCGCACGAGCGCGCTACACGGACTCCGAGGCCCCCTTTTCCGAGGCCATCGTCGGCGCTCACGCGGTCAGCTATGCCGATCACCTGATCGACGTCCTGCCCGATCTGGAACGGTTCGGCTTCCTCCTGGTCAAGGACCAGACGAACCAGATCGCCGGCATCATCACCGTCGCCGACGTGGCCGCGGAGTACGGCGCCACGGCCCGGCCGTTCCTACTCATCGGCGACCTCGACCGGCAACTGCGACGGGTCATCTCGGAGGGTCTGGACCTTGCGGAGGTGATCGCACTCTGCGATCCGGACGGACGCCGGAAGCTCGCTGCCTTCGATCAGTTGTCCTACGGGGATTACCAGCAAGTCCTGGGCAATCAGGAGCAGTGGAACAAGCTGGGCTGGCCGTTGGACCGCAGGTCCTTCATCGACTGTCTCGATGAACTGCGCGAGATCCGCAACGAGCTGATGCACTTCAACGACAAGGACAAGGCCGGCGACTCGGCGATACCGATGCTCCGCAACATGATCGAACTTCTGCGCGAGCACGGCAGCTGAGGCGGGGCGATTGCCTGGCCTCGGCCGGGTGATCGCCCCGACACGGACCGCCCGCTCCGCGGGCGCCCGCGGAGCGCCGAAAGGCCCCGGTGCGGCAACGAAGCCCTCTCCCCCTGTAATAGAGGCTGTCTTGCACTGGGGCCATGAGGCCGACCAGAGCCGGGACCACCGAGAAGATCTCCGTGTCCATGCCCAGTGAGCTGGTCAGTGAGCTCCGCTCCCGGACCGGTCGCCGAGGCCTTTCCAGCTACATCACCGAGGCTGTCAGGCACCAGCTCGCCATGGACGGGCTCGCCGAGATCGTCGCGTCGCACGAAGAGGAGCACGGCGCGCTCACGGAGCAGGAGATCAAAGCCGTTCGTCGCTAACTGTTCGGAGAAGCGGATGCCGGGGACGTCGAGCGGGGCGCCGCGTGAAGGAGCAGTCGGCACGCTCTCTGGTGCTCGACTCCGAGGCGCTCTCCCTGCTCCTGCGCAATGACCGCAGGATGGCGGCCCGCATCGAGGCGTCCCGGCAGATCGGGGTCCCCGTCCTCGTGTCCGTGGTGACCATCGTCGAAGCAGCCCAGGGCAAGACCGATCTGGCGCGCTTGAAGTGGCTGCTCTCCCGGCTGCAGGTGGAACCGGTCAGCCAGGAAGACTCCCTCACCGCAGTGACGCTGCTTCGGGACGCCGGGGGGCTGCACGGGCACAAGTACGCCATCGACGCCCTCATCGCCGCGCTCGCGCTCCGCGTCCCGGCCCCCGTGATCGTCCTGACCTCCGACCGCGACGACTGGTCGAAACTCTGTGGGAGTCGCGTGATCATCAAAGAGGTCTGAGGCCGTGGACCACTCCGTCTGCGAGTGCACGGCACCGGTGACGGCCGCCTCGTCCGTGAGGAGTTCGCGTTCCTCGGCGACGTCGTCGTAGCAGAGCTCGATGCGGCGGGTGTCCGGGTCGTAGCCCGTGCCCTCGCCGGCGCAGGAGCGGGCCACGACGGTGACCCGTTGCGGGAGGTCGAGGTAGGCGTTGAGGGCGGCGACGGCCCGTTCGGCCGGTTTCCGGGTGCGCAGGAGTGCCGCGTCCGCCGCGTCGGACGGGGCGGGTTCCTCGTAGCGGATCGCGAACCCCCTTGCGGGCGGGGCCTGTTGGCAGGCCGGGGCGGGGGTGCACATATGCACGCGGGTGACCGAAGAGGCGTCAACTCCCTCTGAAATAGCTCAGATTCCTCGCGCTCGCGGTGGTCCCGCCGCACACTTGGGCCACGTTGCACGGAACGCTCCGAGGAGGACGCCGATGCGGGACAGCCATCGTGTCGAGGCCGAACGGCTGCTGGTGCGGGCCGTCGAGGAGGAGGTCCGGCGGGCGGACGCCCCGGTCGGCCGCGAGGCCCTGCTGGCGCGCGGGCGGGAGGCGCTGGAGGGGCTCGCCTCGGCGGCGGCCGAGGAGTACGGGGCGTACGTGGCGGCCCTGGACGAGGCCGCGGCCGGGGAGGAGTCGCTCGGCGAGGCGTTCCGGCGCGGGAACACCTCGACGGCCCTGCTGGTGACGGCGGTCGCGGCGGCCGCCGCAGCCGGTGCGGACCTGGCCTTCGGCGTCTCCGCCGGTACGGCGCTCAGCGCGGGCATCGTCGTCGGCGTCGCGGGGGCGGCGACGACGGTGGCCAAGGTGACCGCCGTCCACCTGCCCGCCGCGAACCGCCGGGCCGGGGCCGCGGGACGTCCGGGCGGGCCGGAGCAGCTGAGGCTCCAGTGGCTGACGGCGCTGGAGGTACGGGGGATACGGCCCTTCCTGGAGCAGCAGCGTGCGGTGCGCACCCCGCCGCGCGGCCTCCGCAACGGTACGGCCGGCGGGGCCCCGGGCGCCGGGGGCGGTGTCGGGGCCGGGGCCGGGGCGGCGCAGCCGCTGCGCGGGGCGGACCGCAGTGCGGAGGCCCGCAGGCGCAGCATGCTGGAGCAGTCGTACGCGCAACTGCCGGATGCCGGGGACCTGTTCACGGGCCGGCGGGCGGAGCTGACCCGGATCGCCCAGTGGGTGCAGGCCGGTCGGGCCAGTACCGAGACGCGTCCCGTCGTGGTGGTGCTGCACGGGGAGCCGGGGGTGGGCCGTACCGCGCTGGCGCTGCGGGCGGCGCACGCGCTGCGCGACCAGTTCCGCGGGGCCTGCCTGGTCGACCTGCGCGGTGGTTCCGCTCCCGGTGAGCCCCCGCTGTCGACGCGGGAGGCGCTGCTGCACCTGCTGAACCGGCTGGGTGCCCCGCGCGAGCAGCTGCTCTTCCGGGAGGGGGCCACGGCGGAGCAGCAGGTGCGCCGGCTCGGCGAGCTGTACCACCAGCACCTCCAGGGGTTCCCGGTGACGGTGGTGCTGGACGACGCGGTGGACGTGGCGCAGGTGCGGGCCGTGGTGCCGGAGCGGACCGAGAGCCTGGTGCTGGTGACGGCCCGGGAGCCGCTGGAGCTGCCGGACGACCTGCAGGCGTGGGTGCACCAGCTGCCGGTGGTGCGGCTGGCCGGTGCGGAGGCGGCCGAGGTGCTGGCCGCCGGGGCGCGGGCGGCGGGCGGGGTGGCGCCGGCCACGGGGGCCGCGGCGGGGCTGCTGGAGCTCGGCGCGGGGCTGCCGCTGGCGCTGCGGGTGCTGGCGCCGCTGGGCTCGGCGCGGGCCTCGGACGCGGGGGACGGCTCGCTGGAGCACGCCCTGGACCTGGCGTACGTACGCCTCCCGGAGGACCGGCGCCGGCTGCTGCGGCGGCTGCCGCTGGCCGGGCGGGCCTCGCTGGGCGCCGCCGCGGCGGCGGCGCTGGCGGGCGCGGACCGGGCGGAGGCCGGGCGGATGCTGCGCGAGCTGGCCGGGGCGGGGCTGCTGGACCTCGTACGCGGGGAGCGGTACCGGATGCACGACGCGGTGCGGGCGTACGCGGCGGCGCGGCTGGCGGCGGACGAGGACCGGGCGGAGGTGGCGGCCGCGCACGAGCGGCTGGTCCGTGACTACGCGCAGCTCGCGGACTCGGTGATCCGGATGGTCGACGGGAAGATGTCAACGCGCGCGAACCACTTCGGCGGGCACGGCTTCGCCTCGCTCGACGCGGCGCTGCGGTGGCTGGACGAGGAGTCGAGCTTCATCACGGCGGCGCTGCGGCATTCGGAGGGGGTGGACCAGCAGGCGGTGCTGGACCTGCTGGGGGCGCTGTGCGACTTCTGTCTGCTGCGCGGGGACCTGTACCGGCTGGGTGAGATCAACGAGCTGACGCGGGCGGTGGACCAGGGGCGGCTGAACCGTTCGGTGCAGTGGCGTACGGGCATCGCGGCGCGCCAGCTCGGTGAGCTGGACAAGTCGCGTACGACGCTGACCTCGCTGGTGGACCAGTACAAGGAGGCGGAGCAGGAGGCGGGGGCGGGCATGGCGCTGGTCTCGCTGGGCATCACGCTGCACCACCAGGGGAACCTGCCGGAGGCGGCGGCGCGGATCCGGGAGGCGCTGGCGCTCCAGGAGTCGCCGGAGCTGGCGGGCGACCGGGCGTGGGGGCTGCACGCGCTGGCGGCGGTGGAGCGGGACCGGGCGCGGCTGGCGGAGGCGCTGGTGCTGCTGGAGGAGTCGTTGGCGCTGCACCGGGAGAGCGAGAGCGTGCACGGTGAGGCGTGGGCGCACTTCCAGCTGGGGCAGGTCCACCTGCGGCTGGGGGACGTGCCGGGGGCGGAGGCGGAGCTGGGGCTGGCGCTGGAGCTGTACGGGCGCACGCGGGACGACCGCGGCCAGGCGTGGGCGCTGACGCAGCTGGGCCGGGCGCGGGTGGTGGACGGGGATCCGGAGCCCGCGCTGGAGCGGCTGCGGGACGCGCTGGCGCGGCACCGGCTGGCGGAGGACGCCCGCGGTGAGGCGTGGACGCTGTACTACCTGGGGCAGGCGCTGGAGGAGGACGGGGAGCGGGACCGGGCGGTGCGGGAGCTGGAGCGGGCGCGGACGATGTTCTCGCGGATGCGGGACGTGTACGGGCTGGCGCACGCCCGCTACCAGTCGGGGCGGGTCACGCGCGACCAGCGGGCGGCGCAGACGGGGAACCTGCGCAATTCGGGTTTCGCCCGTCAGTTGCTGGTGGACGCGCGGGCGGATTTCCGGCGGATCGGGCTGGCCCACGGGGAGGGGTGGACCTGCCTGGAGCTCGCGGTGATCGACGCGGGGAACGGGCGGGTGCCGCAGGCGGTGGGCCTGTGCGAGGAGGCGGCGGGGCTGTTCGTCTCGTACGGGGACCGGCGGGGTGAGGACTGGGCGCGGTTCCTGCGCTGCACGCTGCTGCCGTACGCGGTGCCGGCCGCCGCGGAGGAGGCGGAGGCCGAGCTGGCCCGGCTGGCGGCGGCTCCGCATCCGCTGCGGGACGCGCGGCTGGCGGACTGTCTGGAGACGTACGCGGTGGTCCTGGCGCGGGGTGTGGACCCGGCGGAGGGCTGGCAGGCGTGGCGTCTGGGCATGGTCCCGGACCTGCGGGCGCGGGAGGTCATGGGCGTGCCAGCGCCGGCCCGCGCGGCGGAGTGACGGCGGGGGCTCCGGCCCGTGCGGAAGCCGCCCCGCGCGGCGGAGTGACGGCGGGGGCTCCGGCCCGTGCGGAAGCCGCCCCTCCGACGTGCGGACGAGACGGCGTACGCGCGGCAGCACGGCAGCACCTGCGGTGCCGGGGGCCTGACGGGGCCGGGGGCTGCCCGGCCCGGTAGCCCCCGGGCCCGGAAACCACAGGACCCGGAAACCCTCAGGGCCGGAGACCCTCAGGCCCGGAAACCCTCACGGCCGGAGGCCGCAGGGCACGGAGACCCTCAGGGCCCGGAGACCACAAGGCCCGAAGCAGGCCCGCAGGGCTACGGTGCCTTCGTGCCCTCGGTGGCCCCGGAGGCGGTGGCCGCGGCCGGCTCGGGGGCCTCCTGGAAGTCGACCCGGCCCATGTGCCGGCTCATGGACTTCATCAGGCCCCACACGCCGAGGGCGAGGGCGGCGAACACGATGAAGCCCAGGAGTCCGGGGGTCACCTTGTTCTTGTCGAAGGTGTCGGCGGCCAGCGGAAGGAGCTGGGTGACTGCTGCCTGCGTAGCGCTCATAGCTACGCATTCTCCCGGATGCCCGCGAAGAGGTCGGACTCGGGGAGGGAAGTGTCGACGAGCGACTTCGCCAGCTCGTACTCCTCGGTGGGCCAGACCTCCTTCTGGATCTCCATGGGAACGCGGAACCAGCCGCCGTCGGGGTCGATCTGCGTGGCGTGCGCGATGAGCGCCTTGTCGCGGATCTCGAAGAAGTCGGCGCAGGGCACGTGGGTGGTCAGGGTCCGCTCCTTGCGCTCGAACTCCTTCCACCGCTCCAGCCACTCGCCGTAGGGGGATTCCAGGCCGCGCGAGAGGAGGGCCTCGTGCAGGGCGATGGTGCGCGGCTTGTTGAAGCCCTGGTTGTAGTAGAGCTTCTGCGGCTGGTGGGCGGCGCCGTACTCGGCCTCCGGGAACTTCTCGGTGTCGGCCGCGCCGTCGAAGGCGACCATCGTGACCTTGTGGGTCATGATGTGGTCGGGGTGCGGGTAGCCGCCGTTCTCGTCGTACGTGGTGATGACCTGCGGCTTGAAGGCGCGGATCTTCTTCACCAGCTCGCCGGCGGCCTCCTCGACGTCCGCGAGCGCGAAGCAGCCCTCGGGCAGCGGCGGCAGCGGGTCGCCCTCGGGCAGGCCGGAGTCGACGTAGCCGAGCCACTCCTGCTCGATGCCGAGGATCTCGCGGGCCTCGTCCATCTCCTTGGCGCGGACCTCGTGGATGTTCTCCTCGATGTACTTGTCCCCCTGGAGCTTGGGGTTCAGCACGGAGCCGCGCTCACCGCCGGTGCAGGTCACCACCAGTACGGGGACGCCCTCGGACACGTACTTGGCCATCGTGGCCGCGCCCTTGCTCGACTCGTCGTCGGGGTGGGCGTGGACGGCCATCAGTCGAAGCTGCTCGGTCAAGACAGGATCCTCTGTGATTCGGCGCGGCGGACAACTTCTATAGTGACCGAATCGGGGGACGGAAAATTCCAGGGTGCCTCAGCCCTCCCCAGCGAGAGGAACGATCATGAGCGCGGTGCGCGAAGGACTCCCCGAGGGCCGGTACGGCCGGTCGGCGGACGAGCGTGCCGACCGCAAGCTCAAGGTCGTCGGGTCGGTGCTCGGTGTCGGGCTGCTGGCCGTCGTCGGGTGGATCGGCTGGGACTACGTCGGCGGGCAGTCCGTCAGCGCCGAGGTGATCAAGTTCCAGATCGTGTCGGACTCCGAGGTCAAGGTGCACCTGGAGGTCCGCAAGGAGGCCTCGGTCACCGGCGTCTGCACCCTCGTCTCCCAGGACAAGGATCACGGCGAGGTGGGCCGGGCGGACTTCACCTTCGCGCAGCGCGACAGCCGGGTGGACGAGCTCGTCACGCTGAAGACCACCGGCCGGGCCACGATGATCGAGCTCGTCGGCTGCCAGGCGACTGCCTCCGCCGGCTGAACCGGTCCCGCGCCCGGCCCGACGGCGGCGCGGGCTCGCACGGGCGGCGGGTCCGGGGCGCGTGCGCCGCGCCCGGGGGGAGCACGGCCCGCGGGACGTGCAGGGGGTGTGCGACCCGTGCCGCGCCGGTGCTGGGGCCCGGAATTCCGCACGCGCTCACCGGACGCAATGACACACTTCATACACAGGGCGTCCTCCCCCTTTTCTTCCCGAATTGTTAGGCTCGTGGTTTCGCCCGCCGCTGGCGGCTTTGTAGTCCCCTGTACCGACGAGGAGCACCCGTGACCCAGACGAGCGAGAGCGTCACCTGGCTGACCCAGGCGGCGTACGACCAGCTGAAGGCCGAGCTGGACTACCTCTCTGGTCCTGCCCGCACGGAGATCGCGATGAAGATCGCGGCCGCCCGGGAAGAGGGGGACCTCCGCGAGAACGGCGGTTACCACGCGGCCAAGGAGGAGCAGGGCAAGCAGGAGCTGCGCGTCCGGCAGCTCACCCAGCTCCTGGAGAACGCGAAGGTCGGCACCGCGCCCGCCGCGGAGGGCGTGGTCGCCCCCGGCACGCTCGTGACGATCGCGTTCGACGGCGACGAGGACGACACGCTGGAGTTCCTCCTGGCCTCCCGCGAGTACGCGTCCTCGGACTTCGAGACCTACTCCCCGCAGTCCCCGCTGGGCAGCGGCGTGATGGGCAAGACGGTCGGCGAGGACGCCGAGTACGAGCTCCCGAACGGCAAGAAGGCCGCGGTCAGGATCCTGGCCGTGAAGCCCTTCACCGGCTGATCCCGCCCCCGTGCGCATACGAGCCCCCCGCGGACCTGGTCCGCGGGGGGCTCACGCGTGCACGGGGCCGGCCGGCTGCCCGTCGCCGCGCCTCAGGCGGTTGCCGAGCGGTACTTGCGGACCGCGAGGGTGCGGAACACCACGACGATCAGTACCGACCACAGGATCGACGCGATGACCGGGTGCTGCATCGGCCAGGCGTCGGGGACCGGGTAGCCCTCGGGAAGGTTGCCGAACAGTTCGCGGGCCGCCTGGACGGTCGCGCTGAAGGGGTTCCACTCCGCGATGGTCCGCAGGAACGGCGGCATGTTGTCGGAGGGGACGAAGGCGTTCGAGATGAACGTGAGCGGGAACAGCCAGATCAGCCCGCCCGAGGTGGCCGCCTCCGGGGTGCGCACCGACAGGCCGATCAGGGCGCCGATCCAGGAGAAGGCGTAGCCGAGCAGGAGCAGCAGGGCGAAGCCGGAGATCACCTCGCCGAAGGAGGTGTGGGTGCGCCAGCCGACGAGCAGGGCCACGACCGCCAGGACGACCAGGGTGAGGGAGGTCTGGACGAGGTCGGCGAGGGTGCGGCCGGTGAGCACCGCGCCTCGGGCCATGGGCAGGGAGCGGAAGCGGTCGATGAGGCCCTTGTGCATGTCGTCCGCGATGCCGGCGCCCGCGCCGGCGGTGGCGAAGGTGACGGTCTGGGCGAAGATGCCGGCCATCAGGAACTCGCGGTAGGCGGCCGGTGAGGTGCTGCCGCCGACGGCGATGGAGCCGCCGAAGACGTAGCTGAACAGGACGACGAACATCACCGGCTGGATGAGGCCGAAGATGACCACCTCGGGGATGCGGGACATCCGGATGAGGTTCCGCTGGGCGATCACCAGGGAGTCGCGCACGCTGCGGGCGGCGCCGCCGCGGGGTCGGGGGGCCGCGGGTTCCGCGGGCCGGGCGGTGATGGTCACTTCGCTGCCTCCTCGCGGGCGCCCTCGGCCCCGGCGTCGCCGCGGGTGGTGGCGTCGCCGCGGGTGGTGGCTTCCTCGTCCGCGGCCCGCTCGGCCGCGTGGCCGGTGAGGGAGATGAAGACGTCGTCCAGGGTGGGGCGGCGCAGACCGATGTCGTCGATCTCGATGCCCCGGGTGTCCAGCTCGCGGATGACCTCGGCGAGCAGTTTGGCGCCGCCGGAGACCGGGACGGTGAGTTTGCGCGTGTGCTCCTCGACCGTGGCCTCGCCCTTGCCGAAGCCGGCGAGGACGGCGCGCGCGGTGGCGATGTGGTCGCGTTCGTGGACGACGACCTCCACCCGCTCACCGCCCGTCTGGGCCTTGAGCTGGTCGGAGGTGCCCCGGGCGATGACCTTGCCGCTGTCGACCACGGCGATGTCGTGGGCGAGGCGGTCGGCCTCTTCCAGGTACTGGGTGGTGAGCAGCAGGGTGGTGCCGCCGGCGACGAGTTCCTCGATGACGTCCCACAGGGCCTGCCGGTTGCGGGGGTCGAGGCCGGTGGTCGGCTCGTCCATGAACATCACGGGCGGTCGCACGACGAGGGCGGCGGCGAGGTCGAGGCGCCTGCGCATGCCGCCGGAGTAGGTCTTGGCGGTGCGGTCGGCGGCGTCGGCGAGGTTGAAGCGCTCCAGGAGTTCGGCGGCACGGGCCTTCGCCGCCTTGCCCGTCATCTGGTAGAGCCGGCCGACCATCTGGAGGTTCTCGCGGCCGGTGAGGTACTCGTCGACGGCGGCGAACTGGCCGGAGAGGCCTATGGATCGGCGGACCTCGTCGGGGTGCTTGAGGACGTCGATCCCCGCGACGAGGGCCCGGCCGCGGTCGGGCCGGAGGAGGGTGGTCAGGACACGGACGGTCGTGGTCTTGCCGGCGCCGTTGGGGCCGAGGAGCCCCAGCACGGTGCCTTCGGGGACATCGAGGTCCACGCCGTCCAGAGCCCGTACGTCGCCGAAGGTCTTGACCAGACCTTCGGCGTAGATGGCACCTGGCATATGGATGCTCCCAGAGCGAATCGGGCCGTTGGGCCGTGGGGCCGTTGGGCGCGGCAGAATCGGGGCGTTCCTACGCAAATCCTAGGTGTGCCGGGCAGGCGTCGTCCGACACGAGCGCACCATATCGCGTCATATCGCGTTGCGCCATGGGTACGGCCGCTACCCGGGCCCGCCGGTCAGCCGGTCAGCCGGTCAGCCGGTCAGCCGGTCAGCCGGTCAGCCGGTCAGCCGACGACCGTGTAGCCCGCGCCGTGCAGGGTGCGGGCGACCTGCGTGCAGTGCTCGGGCCCCTTGGTCTCCAGGTGCAGTTCCACCTCGACCTCGGTGAGCCCCAGGCGCGGGTCGGTGCGTACGTGGCTGACGTCCAGGACGTTGGCGTCCACCGTGGTCAGCACCCCCAGCAGGCCCGCCAGGGCGCCCGGCCGGTCGCTCACGCGCAGCCGCAGCGACAGGTACCGCCCGGCCGCCGCCATCCCGAACTGCAGGATCCGCTGGAGGAGGAGCGGGTCGATGTTGCCGCCGGACAGGACGGCGACGACCGGGCCGCCCCCGTAGCGCTCGGGCTCGCTCAGCAGGGCGGCCACCGGGCTGCAGCCGGCCGGCTCGACGACCAGCTTCGCCCGTTCCAGGCAGAGCAGCAGGGCGGAGGACAGGGCGTCCTCCGACACCGTCCGCACGTCGTCCAGCAGTTCCCCGATGATGGCGAAGGGCACGTCGCCGGGGCGGCCGACCTTGATGCCGTCCGCCATCGTCGTCGGGTTGTCGATGGACACCGGGTGCCCGGCCCGGAGCGAGGGCGGGTAGGCCGCCGCGCCCGCCGCCTGCACCCCGATGACCTTCACGTCCGGGCGCAGGGCCTTGACCGCGACGGCGACGCCCGCGGCGAGCCCGCCGCCGCCGATGCCGACGAGGATGGTGCGCACCTCGGGGCACTGCTCCAGGATCTCCAGGCCCACCGTGCCCTGGCCCGCGATGATGTCGTGGTGGTCGAAGGGGTGGATGAACACCGCCCCGGTGCGGTCCGCGTACTCCTGCGCCGCGGCGAGGGTCTCGTCGACGACCTGGCCGTACAGGCGCACCTCCGCGCCGTACTCCTCGGTCGCGGCCACCTTCGGCAGCGGGGCGCCGACCGGCATGAACACCGTGGAGCGGACCCCGAGCAGGGAGGAGGCGAGGGCCACGCCCTGCGCGTGGTTGCCCGCGCTGGCGGCGACGACGCCCGCCGCGCGCTGTTCGGGGCGCAGGCCCGCGATGCGCACGTAGGCCCCGCGCAGTTTGAAGGAGCCGGTCCGCTGGAGGTTCTCGCACTTGAGGTGGACCGGGGAGCCGGTGAGGGCCGACAGGTGCCGGCTGCCCTCCATCGCCGTCACCCGGGAGACGCCCGAGAGCATCTTCTGGGCTCCCCTGACGTCGTCGAGGATGACCTGCGGGACGGGCTGGGGCACGCGGTAGTTCATGCGGCCAGTCTCGCAGCCCGCGGCCCTCCCGGCGCATGGGCGAAATCTCGCCATCCGGGACGACCGCGGGGCACCCGGAGCCGTGGGCCGTACCAGTTCTCGTACGCGGCGTACGAGCCGCCGTACAGCCGGTTACTCTGTCCCCCAGCCTTGTCGGACCCAGCGAAGAGAGCCCACGGCCATGCCCTCCATCCCGGCCAGTTCCGACCTGCCCGCGGCGGCCGAAGCGCCCGCCGGATCCGGTCTCCTCGACGCGCTCCAGCACCAGGTCGCCGTCTTCGCCCGGCGGGCCGAGCAGACCCGCCTGGGCGGTGTCGGCCAGGCCCGCAATTCGATGGACCGGGCCGCGTACCTGCTGCTGAACCGGCTCGACCTGGAGGGGCCGATGGGCGTGAAGGCGCTGGCCGGCGGGATGGGCATCGACTCGTCCACCGTGACCCGGCAGGTCGCCCCGCTCGTCGACACCGGCCTGGTCAAGCGGACCTCGCACCCCGAGGACGGCCGGGCCGTGGTGCTCGCGCTGTCTGCGCGGGGCCTGACGCGGCTGGAGGAGGTCCGCTCGTCGCGGCGCGAGCTGATGGCGCGGGTGACCGAGGGGTGGGCGGAGGAGGAGCGCGAGGCGTTCACGACGCTGCTGACCCGCTTCAACCTGTCGCTGTCGGAGCTGATGGCCGCGGCGGCCGAGGGCGGCCCGGCCTCCTGAGCCGACGCCCGCGCACCGGCGGGGCCGCCCCCGCGGCACACTCCCCGATCCGGCGGCGTCCGACCCCTTGACCGGGGTGGTGGCACCGGCCCCACCATGGGTGCCGTGGACCGGCGTTCGGGGCGCGACCCGGAGTTCGAGGCCTTCGTCGCGGGCGCGGCGGGGCGGCTCCTGCACGTCGCGGTCCTGCTGACGGCCGAGCCCCTGTCGGGAGCACCGGCCGGGGCGTACGGCGGGGAGTCCTCCGGGACGCCTGCCGCCACGGCAGCGCCCGCCGCACGCCGCATCCTGGCCGGGGCGCTGGCCCGTACGTACGCGCACTGGGAGCGGCTGCGCGGCGACGACCCGTACGACCACACCCGCCAGGAGCTCTGCGCGGCCTACGCCCGCACCGCCCGGCGGCTGCCCCCGGGCACGGGGGTGCTCGCCCGGCTGGCCCCGCTGGAGCGGCTCGTCCTGGTGATGCGGGTCTACGAGGGGGTCGCCGAGGAGGTCACGGCCGCGCAGCTGGGGCTGACGCCGGAGCGGGTCGAGGCCATCTGCAACCGGGCGGTGGCCACCATGCGGGCCCCCGCGCCGGGAGCCGCCGCATGAGCCCCCTCGACCGTAAGGAAGCCCAGGTCAGGGCATTGTTGGAGGGGCCGCACCCGGCGGTCCCGGCCGGTCTGGCGGCGGCCGCGGCGGCCCACGGCCGGCGGATGCTGCGCCGCCGCCGGGCGCTGCGCCGGTTCGGCTGGGCGGTGCTCTGCGCGGCGGCGCTGGCCTTCACGGTGTGGGCGGCGCTCACGCACCCCTGGGTCACCCCGCCCGCCGACGTGTCGCCGCCCCTGGAGGGCTGGTAGGCCTCCGGGGGCGGCGGGCAACGACGGCACCGGGGGCCGGGGCCCCGTAGGACCTAGCCCAGGGCCTGGGTGAGGTCCGCGATGAGGTCGTCGGCGTTCTCGATGCCGACGGAGACGCGGATCAGGTCCGCCGGGACCTCCAGGGCCGAGCCGGCCACCGAGGCGTGGGTCATCCGGCCCGGGTGCTCGATCAGGGACTCGACGCCGCCGAGGGACTCGGCCAGGGTGAAGATCCTGGTCCGGCCGCAGACCGCGACGGCCTCCTCCTCGCCGCCGGCGACCTGGAAGGAGACCATGCCGCCGAAGTTGCGCATCTGCTTGGCGGCGATCTCGTGGCCCGGGTGCTCGGGCAGGCCCGGGTAGAGGACCTTGGTGACCTTCGGGTGGCGCTTGAGCACCTCGACGATCTTCGCGGCGTTCTCCGCGTGCCGGTCCATGCGCACCGCGAGGGTCTTGATGCCGCGCAGCACGACCCAGGAGTCGAAGGGCCCGGCGACCGCGCCCATCGCGTTCTGGTGGTAGGCGAGTTCCTCGCCGAGGGCCTCGTCGGCGGTGACGAGCGCGCCGCCGACGACGTCGGAGTGGCCGCCCATGTACTTGGTCAGCGAGTGCACGACCACGTCGGCGCCGAGCGCGAGGGGCTGCTGGAGGTAGGGGGAGGCGAAGGTGTTGTCCACGACCAGCTTCGCGCCGGCCGAGCGCGCGATGCCGGCGATCATCGCGATGTCGGTGATGCCGAGCAGCGGGTTCGAGGGGGTCTCGACCCAGATGAGCTTGGTCTTGGGGGTCAGGGCCGCCCGCACGGAGTCCGCGTCGGAGGTGTCGGCCACCGACCACTCCACGCCCCAGCGGGAGACGACCTTCGCGAAGAGGCGGAAGGTGCCGCCGTAGGCGTCGTTGGGGATGACCACGTGGTCGCCCGGGGAGAGCAGCGTGCGCAGCAGGCAGTCCTCGGCGGCGAGCCCGGACGCGAAGGCGAGGCCGCGCCGGCCGCCCTCCAGCGCCGCGAGGTTCTCCTCCAGCGCCGTGCGGGTGGGATTGCCGCTGCGGCTGTACTCGTAGCCTTCGCGCAGTCCGCCCACACCGTCCTGCTTGTACGTGGACACCTGGTAGATCGGGGGCACGACCGCGCCGGTCCGCGGGTCCGCCGTGTTGCCCGCGTGGATCGCGCGGGTCTCGAAGCTCTGGTGCTCGTGGCTGTCGTCGCTCATGGGGCAGATGCTATGCCCCGGCCGGGCCGCGGTCCTCTTCCGGCCTGACCGTGCGCCGACGGGACGCTGACGGGACGCTGCCCGGTGTCGCCCCCGGGGACATTCGCGTTTCCCCCGCCCCGTCTGGTTCGCTGGAGGGCATGCAGATGATCTGGGTCCTGATGGGGCTCGCCCTGGCCGCGGCCATGACGTTCCAGTTCGTACGGGCCAGGCGCGGCGGTGGCGGCCCGCGGATGGTCGCGCCCGGCAGCCCCGACGCCGCCGACCCGGCGGACTACGGCTTCGCGCGCCAGGAGGACCTGGACATCCGGGTGCCGGGGCCGGACCGGGACCTGATGGACGCGCTGGAGAACGTCCAGCGCACCGGCAGCTGGAAGGCGGCGTCCGCGCTGCTCTCCGGCACCCCGAAGGACGGCGAACGGCGCTGGCAGCGGGTGCAGGCCTTCGGCGGGGCGGCCGCGCTGGAACTCGTACGGCAGCCCGGGACCGGCGCGGTCTGGCTCAAGGGGTGGCGGCTGGAGCAGGAGAAGGACGCGGGCGGCGCGCAGGTGCACGCGGAGCTGCTGGTGCAGCAGGCGTGGCGGCACTCGGGCGGGGTGGGCTCCGACGACCACCGGATCATCGTGGAGGAGGCCCGCGACGCCTGCCGCAAGGCGGCCCTGCTGGCCCCGGGCGACCCGGTCCCCTTCATCACGGAGCTGGCGGTCGCACGGGCGCTGGGGTACTCGGAGGCCGAGTTCGACGCGCTGTGGGCCAAGGTGATGGACGTGGCCCCGACGCACATGGGCGCGCACCTGGCGGCCCTGCACTACTGGTGCGAGAAGTGGCACGGTTCGCGGGAGAAGGCCGACGCCTTCTCGCACGCGGCGGCGGCCCGCGCGCCGCAGGGCTCGCTGCTGGCGGCGCTCCCGCTCTTCGCGGTGTACGAGCACCTGCCCGACGTGGTCCTGGTCGGCAGTTTCTGGCAGAGCGCGGTCGTCACGCGGGCGGTGGAGGGCGCGCTGTACGCGGTGCACACGGCGCGGCCCGACGACCCGATGCTGGCGCACGTACGGCACCTGCTGCTGCTGTTCCTGGTGAACATGGAGCGGTGGGCGGAGGCGATGGAGCAGGTCCGGCACGTGGACGGCTGCGTGGGCGCCCTGCCGTGGTCGGCCTCGCCGGACCCGGCGGCCTCGTACGCGGTGTGCCGGGCCATGGCGGTGGCCGGCTACGAGGCCAACGGCGGCTCCCCGGCGACCCTCCCCCACTGACGGGTTCGTGCGGGGTCCGGGGCCGGGAATCCCTCCCGGCCCCGGACCGTTGAGGGACGTACAAGGAGGGAATCCCCATGTTCTCGTACCGCCGCACGCCCGAGCTGCCCACCCGCGAGGAGGCCCTGAAGGGCCGCGCCCACGCGCAGTTCTCCCTGCCCGAGCGCCACACGGTCCTCGGCAACCCGCTCGCCGGCCCCTACCCGGCGCACCTGGAGGTCGCCGACTTCGCCCTCGGCTGTTTCTGGGGCGCGGAGCGCAAGTTCTGGCAGACCCCGGGGGTGTGGACCACCCTCGTCGGCTACCAGGGCGGCTTCACCGAGAACCCGGAGTACGAGGAGGTGTGCTCGGGCCAGACCGGCCACACCGAGGTCGTCCGGGTGGTCTTCGACCCGGCCCTGGTCTCCTACGAGACGCTCCTGAAGCTGTTCTGGGAGTCCCACGACCCCACGCAGGGCTTCCGCCAGGGCAACGACGTCGGCACCCAGTACCGCTCGGCGCTCTACACCCACTCCCCCGCCCAGCAGGCCACGGCGGAGGCCTCCCGCGACGCCTACCAGCGCGTCCTCACCGCCTCGGGCTACGGCGAGATCACCACGGCCGTCCTCCCTGCGTCGGACCGCCCCTTCTGGCCGGCGGAGCCGTACCACCAGCAGTACCTCGACCGCAACATTAACGGCTACTGCGGCATCGGCGGCACGGGCGTGGCCTGCCCGATCGGCATCGCTCCAGCCGGAGACTGACAGCCACGTGATGTGAGCATGAGCAGGCTGGCTCCCCGACGATTGACCGTGACTGGTCGGTGGGTACTTGAGCACCGTGGCTCACGGGGAGCCCGCTAAGCCTGTGGGGCATGTAATGCGGTTGAACAACATCATCTACTTCTCGCGGCGCAGGCTGGAGGCGTTCTTCCCCGAACGTCCCGCACGCCGCCTACCGACGGTGAACGCCGAAGTCGATCTACAGGTTGCAACAGTGGCAGTCTCATCCGCGCCACCACGGACTCCGACCGACACCGAGCTCCACAGGCTTCGCCAGGTGCGGCGCCAGCTTGAGCGTGAGGCAGCCCACTTCTACGCTCCGGGGCTCACGACTGGTGAGTGGATCGTTTTCGACGTTGAGATGGGATGGAGCACCTCCCATGGGGACAGCGATCTCCCCGACCTGGACGACGTTGTGCTCTTCTTCGGCTCCTTGCGAAGTGATCGAAGTCCAGATGGAACTCCCGTTGACCTGATGTTGTGCGGTTCCACCGAGCACCTGCTCAAGAAAACCGCAACGGCAGGAAGGATGGGATCAGGTACCGCGTGGCTGCATGACCTGATCCTCAAGATCAACGATGCAGATGGACGCGGGCGAACTGACATCCCCGAAGCGCTTACGGCGGAAGCCCTGGCCGTATCACGCGTCAATCGTCCTGAGCAGGTGGCGCGATGGGTGTTCAACGTGATTGAAGGCCACCACGCACCGCAGCATCGTGCGCGGGTGCAAGGGTTGGCCCGGGTAGATCTCCACATCCCGGAGTCGCAATTCGTCCCGCGGCTCATCGTGGCAACGCCGCTATACGTCCAGGACACCTCAAAGAAGCCAATGCGGTGGCTCACACGACTGCGTCTTCACCGTGATCTTCACCGCCGCCATCGCCGGTCCATCTGGCAGTGGCGGCCTGACCAGCCCCCACGCGACCGCAACAGGTACTACTACCCACCTGGACACCCTGAAGCTTCAGAGTGACAACCCATCGCTACGAAGCGCCGAAGTCGAGGGACGGGCTTTCCTGTTATGGAAAAGATCAGCCGTTGACCTCGCTGCGCCTCACTCGGGAACATCGAACACGACAGGCGTACGCCGACATGTGGGGGCGAGGATGCTGCGGAAGCTGTCCGGTGGCCCGGAGTGCAGGAACGGAACGTGCCCGACGCTGTGGGGTACTGAGGACGCCAAGGACTATGTAGTGCAGGGCTACGTCATCACTGACCCCGAGCGGCTGGCGCAGCTCGACCTGCCCGAGGGTGAGACCGCCGTCGTGGTCCCGGCCGCGGTGCTGGAGGAGTACTTCCGTGCTCGCAAGTGACGAGTTCAGCCGGCTCTTCGAGACCTTCGAGCGAAGCGCCTTTCGACTGGAGACGCTCACCGTCTACAGCGTGGAGGAGGAGCGCGAGGAGTTCGAACGCTTCCTGGCAGGCGGGGACATGGGCCCTGACTGGGACGACAACCCGTGGGTACGGTCGATGACCGACAAGGGCAAGGAGGTCTCGCGCGTCCACGTGTTCAGGTCTCCGTTGACCGACTACCTGCGGTACGAACTGGCCGCCTACCCGGGCAACATCACGGCCGGCGAGACCATCGGCATCATCGACCAGGCCGACCAGGAGGTTGCCGATCTGCCCGATCACGACTTCTGGTTGTTCGATGACCAGGACGTGTACCGGATGCACTACACGCCCGAAGGTGCGTTCATCGGCGCCGACCTGCTTCCTGCCCACTGCCTTGCCGAGTATCAGGTCTACCGAGACCGCGCCCTGGCCGAAGCGGTGCCGTTCGCGGACTACTGGGAGCGGCACCACTGACCGCCGACTCGATCGGGAAAGCCCTGCGGGCGCTGCGCGATGCATCCGGATTCACGGGTGACGCCGTGGCCCGTAGGGCTTCCATGTCTGCCGGGAAGCTCTCGAAGATCGAGACGAGCAAGGTACGACCGACCGTCCAGGATGTGGACCTGGTCCTCACCGCCATAGGCGTGAGCCAGGAGGTCAAGGAAGAGTTCCTGGCAGCCGCCCGCGCTGAAGCCACCGAGGCCACCGCATGGCGCCTGCTGCGCCGTATGGGCCCGTGGAAGCACCAGAAGACCATCCGGGCCATCGAGGCCGGCACCACCACACTCAGGCTCTTCCAGGGCCAGCTCGTCCCTGGACTCCTCCAGACACCCGAGTACGCCTCTGCCGTCTTCTCCCTGCCTCCGGCGCTTCCGGAGGAGACCAGGGCCAAGACCGTGGCGGCCCGCCTCGAACGGCAATCCGTCCTGTACGAACCGGGCAGGTCCTTCCGCTTCCTGATCTGCGAGCACGTACTCCGGTGGCGCATCAGCGAGCCCGTCGTCATGGCTCTTCAGTTGGACCGGCTCGTGTCTGTGTCCCGCCTGCCGAACGTCTCGCTGGGTGTCGTGCCGTCCGACCGCCGGATGCCCGACTTCCCGATGACCTGCTTCAGCCTCCACGACGACCGTCTCGTCATCGTGGAAACGTTCCACTCCGAGGTCACCACCCGCGACCCGAAGGACGTCCGGCTCTACCTCGAAACCTTCGAACGGTTTGCCGCGGTGGCGGTCTATGGCGACGTCATGAGAACCCTGGTCGAGGGCATCCGGGACGGATTCTTGCCCCAACAGGAAAGACCCTAGAACGGGCTGCTCAGCGGGTGAAGCATCAGCGGTGCCGACATCCCCGAGGGAGGGAATCCCAGTGAGCAGCCCCAGCACCACGATGGACCCGCCGGTTCAACTGTCCCTCCCCCGCACACCCCCTGCACCTGCGCCGGGCTGCGATGTTTGCGCCGCCCTCACGAAGCAGCGCACAGAGGCGTACGGCGCCGGGGACCTGTCTGCCATCTCGGACTGCAACGTCGAGCTGACCGCGCACCCCAAGAAGCACTTCGGGGTGCGGTAGTGGACATGCAGACCTGGAGAGACGGACGCACAGCGGCCCTAAACGCCTCCGATGCCATGCGCGAGGTGCTCGCCTCCCTGTGCCTACCGGAGAGCGCCTACGCGGTGATACGCCCGCAGGTGACTCCCCGAGGCGAGCCGCCCGTGCACCTGGGCTCGATCCCCGCTGCTCACGTCGAGCAGATCGCAGCGGCACTGCGAAGCACCCGGACACACCGCGAGCAAGACAGCGGTGCCCTTTCCACCTGAATCAAGGAGGACCAGATGACCGACCTGTACGGACTCGACATCTCCGGAGCCCACTTCAACAAGGCGTGCGGAGGCAACACCCACCCGGACGGCGAGGCGTGCGTGACCCTCGCGAAGATCGGGCCGGACGCGTGGGCAATGGGCGACAGCAAACGCCTGGACGCCGAGCCGCTGCGCTTCACTACGGCGGAGCTGGACGCGGCGGGTATCGACCCCGCGCGGTTCGACCTCTCCGCCTGATCCACAGCACCACCTGAACTGACGGCCCTGCCCTCACGCCGACGGGCGGGGCCGTCGTCATCTCTCGGAACGGAGCAGCGGTGCACCACCACGGTTACGCATGGGTGGGGGAGAAGAAGACGTTCGACAGGGAGAGCGTCCGCAGACCGCCCGGCCGGGCTCCGGCGGCGACCAGTGAGCAAGAGGTGCACGACCGGTACCGGGAAGCCGTGGCAGTCTTTCCGACTACCGAACTCCCTCCGATCCAGACGGCGAACTGGCTGGTGAAACCGCCCTTGATGATCCGAGGGACGTGGGAGGAGCCCAAGGAGGCCGGCGAGTGGCTGGGCCTTCAGCTCGCAGAGTTCGCACCCCGGTTCGCCTCTGAGCAGGATCGGGAAGTGACCAGGCTGGTTCTCCTGGTGAAGAGTGCGGTCGAGCGGCTCACCTGGGGAGGAGACGTGTCCCTCGGCCACTACCTGCAGGGCACCGTCTTCCACTCCGTCGCTCTTGTGACGTGCTCGCCGAACCGCTCTGCTCCGGACCTGGCCTGTCCCTCCCAGTAGGCCAGTGCATGACAGCGGCCCCCGGCGTACGCCGAGGGCCTGCCTGCGTCCGTGTGCGCCTGTCTCAGGCGCTCTCTCCCAGGTGGCGGTCAACGTGGTACGACCGATCCCCAGGGCCTTTGCAATGGCTGCGACGCTGTCGCCCTTGGCGTGCCGGGCACCGGCTACGGCGAGTTTGTCATCAGACGAACGAAGGGGCACCAGACGGATGGCCATGCCCCTTTCCGTTTCAGCTCACTGCCAGTCGCGCCACTTCGGGACCAGCAGGTCAGGGTTGAAGGGGCGTCGACCTCCGCCGCCCACCGGCAGGACGATCACCGCGTGCAGTGCCTCCCTGATCAAGGTGCGCCTCTGCGCCA
The DNA here is from genome assembly GCF_040609475.1 of Streptomyces sp. NPDC004667. Classification (NCBI taxonomy): domain Bacteria; kingdom Bacillati; phylum Actinomycetota; class Actinomycetes; order Kitasatosporales; family Streptomycetaceae; genus Streptomyces; species Streptomyces sp. NPDC004667. The sequence goes on from NZ_JBEXKC010000051.1 coordinate 45,069, forward strand.
GGTCCAGCCTGCCGGAGCTCCAGCGCTCGCGTACGTCGCCGGTGACCTCGGCTGCACGCTGCTGGTTGAGAACGTGGCGCGTGCGGTCCGCACGTAGTTCCTTGACCCGAGATTCCATCCTCTGGTTCTCAGGGAAGAACAACTCATCCGAGATCTGGTCCTCCTGCCAAGCCTGGAACAGCTTGCGCTGCTTCCGTGTCAAGCGGTCCAGTTCGTCTTCCCCCGCCCATTTCTCATCCACATGCGCCGTCCTGGCTGCCCGTTCCTCCAGCTTCGCCAGAACCGCCTCCGTGATGAATTCGTCAATCTTGGCACCATTGCGTCCTGTGCCACCGCAACCGCCCATTTCCTTGCTGGGACACTGGTAGAGATAGCCGCCGGAGAGATCCGGCCGCGCGGTTGCGCGGAGGGGCGAGTTACAGATCTGGCCGTCCCCACCGGGCTTTCCGCATCGGAGGATTCCGGTCAGCAGGTACGACGGGGTGCGGTAGTCCGTGACCGTTCCGTCGGACTTCAGGTTGGGGCCGACGCGGGCCGAGAAGACGGCGTCGATGGCCATCCACTCCTTCGGCGTGATGACGGGCTCCCAACGGCCCATCACCGGAACGCCGTTGGCGTCGCGGACCAGCTCTCCGTTGTGCTTCCGCCAGCCACACAGCCGCGGGTTCCAGAGTGCGAGCTTCAGCGAACGGCTCGCCCACTCCTTGTCGTTGATCGTGCGGACGCCGGCCTCCCGCCACTCCCGGAGGATCGAGTGCAGGGACTTGCCCGCGATCACCTCACGGGCGCCCTTCGCCAGCCACGCCGCTTCCTCGGGCTCCAGCGTGAGCTTGTCGTCCTGCCAGCCGAAGGGGCGTTTCCCGCCCACCGGGATGCCCAGCTCGGCGCGGGCGCGGTGCGAGCGGCGTGCACGCCGCTGCATCTTGCGCACCTCCATCTTGGAGATGACGACGCCCAAGAGGCCCATGGACTCCACATCCTCGCTGTAGAGGTTCTTCGACCCCTTGGCGTCGGCGTAGACGCGCCCTTCCTCGTACGTGAGCGCGTCCACGAACCGCTCGTAGTCTCCGGCTCTGCGAGTGAGCCGGTCGTCCGCGACGACGATGACGCCGCGTACGGGCTGCCCGTCCGGCATGTGCCCTGACTTGAGCGCCTTCACCATGGCCTCGAAATCCGGGCGCACCACACCCGCCTTCGCCGCCGACAGGTCGTTGTCGGTGTAGCGGTGCACGATCGTCCAGCCGAGACGGGCCGCCGTCTCCCCGTTCACCTTGTGCTGGTCCTCGACGCCATGGCCGTCCCTGGCCGTGTCGGCGGAGATACGCGCGTACGAGACAACCGGGATCACCGGTGCTGCTTCGTTCACTTCCCACCCCTTTACGAAGAGTCACTAATTCTACGCAAAGAGAAGTGACACCACTAGCAGTACCTCGACAAGAATCTGGCGGGCTACTGCGGCATCGGCGGCACGGGCGTCTCCTGCCCGATCGGCGTGGCCTCCGCCGAGTGACCCCGCCCGTCAGCGGACCGTGATGTGGGCGCGGGCCCAGGAGGTGTGGTCGAAGGCGGAGTTGCCGTTGGCGTCCTCGACCACCAGGTGGAGGAGGCGGACGTCGCGGACGTCCACGTCCAGGGCCACCGGGCCCGTGGCCGCGGTCAGCGTGCCGGTCGTGTGGAGGGTGCGGCCGTCGGCGCGGACGAGTGCGCGGGTGGCTCCGGCCGCCGACTGGTTCTTCGAGAAGTCGTCGATGCCGACCAGCGCCGTGAAGCGGTCCGCGCGGCCGCCGAGGTGGTAGACGACCTCCGAGGGGGCGTGCACGCCCAGGCCCTTGGCGTGCGTGACGCCGCCGAAGGCGATCGGGGTGCCGTCGCCCGCCTCCTTGCGGCCGTTGGAGCGGTCCCGTTCGACCGGGCCCCAGCCGTTGGCGGCCGAGACCCAGGGCAGGTCGCTGAGGTAGGCGTCGGCCGTGGGCGGGGCCGGGAGGGGGGTGAAGCGGGTCGAGGCCGTGAAGCGGAACTCCGAGGTGGTCGCGGTCGCCGTCACCGGGCCGGACGCCGTCCCGGGGGCGGTGACCGTCCAGAGCGTGGTCAGCGTGGCCCCCGGGGCCAGGGAGGCCGCCGTGGCCGGGCCGGCGGGGACCGCCGTCCAGCCCGCCGGGAGCGCCGGTTCCACCCGTACGTCCGTCCAGGCGCGGGCGGTGCCGTTGGCCAGCCGGGTGGTGAGGTTGACCCCGTCCGAGGTGAGCGTCAGGCCCCATGCGCGGCGCGGGTGGGAATCGGCCCAGGAGGAGCGCAGCAGGGTGGTCAGGGAGGCCACCACCGACGGGTTCGCCGCCGCCACGTCGCGCTGCTCCCCGGGGTCCGCCGCGAGGTCGTAGAGCTCGAACTGCCACTGTGCGTCGGGGGCGGAGCGGTCCCGCGCGGGGGCGAACCGTACGCCCTTCCAGCGGCCCTGGCGGACCGCCTCCGCCACCCGTTTCGCCCGGCCCGCGTCCTGCGCGTTGGCGCGGGCGGTGACGCCCTGCTCGTCCCGGTACCAGTACAGGTGCCCGTGGAGCGGGGCGAGCGCGGGCGTGCCGGCGAGGACGGGGGCCGCGGAGAGGCCGTCGGTGTCCGAGGGGGCGGGGGCGCCCGCCAGGTCGGCGAGGGTGGGCAGGAGGTCGTACAGGGGGGTGGGGCGGGAGCTGGTGGTGCCCGCCGCGATCCGCCCGGGACCCCAGGCGATCAGCGGGACCCGTACGCCGCCCTCGTAGAGGTTGCGCTTGTAGCCGCGCAGCGGGCCGTTTGCGTCGAACAGGTCGGGGTCCACCCCGCCCTCCTCGTGCGGGCCGTTGTCGGAGGCGACCAGCACCACCGTGCGTTCCGCGATGCCGTGCGCCCGCAGCCGGTCCACGACCGCGCCGACCTGCGCGTCGAGGAGGCTGATCTGCGCCGCGTGCGCCTTGTTGGACTGCGACCAGCTCCGGGAGGCGTACGGGCCGACGTCGGGGATGTCGCTGGGCGCGTGCGGGAGGTTCGGGGTGAGGAAGAGGAGGAAAGGGTCGGGGCCCGCGGCGTGCGCGTCGATGAAGTCCAGGGCGCGGGCGGCGATGGCCTCGGGGGCGTAGGTGCCCGCCGCCAGCGGTTCCTTGGCGGCGTTGTGCCAGAGGTAGGCGGGGCGGTACTCGTGGGCGTGCCCGTGGTCGATGTACCCGTAGAACTCCTCGAAGCCGCGTGCGCCCGGGTGGCTGGGCTGGTCGGCGGCCTCGGGGCCGAAGCCCCACTTGCCGAACAGGCCCGTGCGGTAGCCGCGGGCGCGCAGCACTTCCGCGACGGTGGTGTCCCCGTCGCGCAGGGCGCCCTGGCCGCCGCTGTCGGGATTGGCCCGCACGGGTGCGTGGCCGGTGTGCAGGCCGGTCAGGAGTGCGGCGCGGGAGGGGGCGCAGACGGCGGCCGCGGCGTAGGCGTCGGTGAAGCGCAGGCCTTCGGCGGCGAGGCGGTCGATGCGCGGGGTGGTGATCAGCTTCTGGCCGTACGCGCCGAGGTCGCCGTAGCCGAGGTCGTCGGCCAGGACCACCACGAGGTTCGGGAGCGGCTGCGCGGTGGCCGCGGCGGCAGCCGGTGCCGCTGCCGCTGCCGGGAGCCGGGGCAGGGTGGCGAGGCCGACGGTGGCCGCGGACCCGGCGAGGAAGTGACGGCGGCTGGGCATCTCGAACTCCCGGTCTTCGGACGGTCGGTGACCAGATCATCGGCAGCCGGGAGCCGTGAGGGCCATGCACGGGGCATGAAGAACATGTGACACCGGCCCCCGCCGCGTGGCGGGGGCCGGTGTCACCTTACGGACCGCGTGTCAGATCGTCGCGGTGTCGATGACGAAGCGGTAGCGGACGTCGCTGGCCAGCACCCGCTCGTACGCCTCGTTGACCTGCTCGGCGGCGATCACCTCGATCTCCGCGCCCAGCCCGTGCTCGGCGCAGAAGTCCAGCATCTCCTGGGTCTCGGCGATGCCGCCGATCATCGATCCGGCGAGGGTCTTGCGGCCGCCGATGACGGAGAACAGGTTCAGCGAGACCGGCTCCTCCGGGGCGCCGACGTTCACGAACGCGCCGTCGACCTTCAGCAGGCGCAGGTACGCGTCCAGCGGGAGCGGCGCCGAGACGGTGGAGAGGATCAGGTCGAAGCTGCCGGCGAGCTTCTCGAAGGTGGTCTCGTCGCTCGTCGCGTAGTAGTGGGAGGCGCCCAGCCGCAGGCCGTCCTCCTGCTTGCGCAGGCTCTGCGACAGGACGGTGACCTCCGCGCCGAGCGCGTTCGCGATCTTCACGCCCATGTGGCCGAGGCCGCCGAGGCCGACGACGGCGACCTTCTTGCCGGGGCCCGCCTGCCAGTGGCGCAGCGGGGAGTAGAGGGTGATGCCGGCGCACAGCAGCGGGGCGGCGATGTCGAGGGCGAGGCCGTCGGGGATGCGGACGGTGTAGTTCTCGTCGACGACGACGTGGGTGGAGTAACCGCCGTACGTGGGCTCGCCGTCCCGGCCGATGGCGTTGTACGTGCCGGTGATGCCCTCGGCGCAGTACTGCTCCTGGCCGGCCAGGCACTGCTCGCACGCGCGGCAGCTGTCGACGATGCAGCCGACGCCCACCCGGTCCCCGACCGCGAACCGGGTGACGCCCGGGCCGACCTCGGCGACGACGCCGGCTATCTCGTGGCCCGGGACCATCGGGAAGATGCCCTCGCCCCAGCCGTCGCGGGCCTGGTGGATGTCGGAGTGGCAGATGCCGGCGTACTTGATGTCGATGAGGACGTCGTGCTCGCCCACCGGGCGGCGCGGCACGGTGGTGCGCTCCAGCGGGGCCTTGGGGGCGGGGGCGGCGTAGGCGGCGACCTGGGTGACGGACATGAGGGGGCTCTTTCCTGGGACGAGGACGCCCGGCCGGCCCGATCGGGGCGGGCCGTGGCGTCCGTGCTGCGATGGACGCCACGATGCCGCACCGGGGGCGGGCGACCCAGCCCCCTGCCGAACCTAGGACTGCTGAACCTACCCCTGGCGGGGTCAGGCTCGGCCCCGCGTCCGGACCCCCCGGCGGGGATACTTTCGGTATGGACCACCTTGATCAGCGTGCCGAACTGGGAGAGTTCCTGCGGACCCGCCGTGCCCGCCTGCGCCCCGAGGACGTGGGTCTGCCCGACTACGGGCGTCACCGCCGGGTGCCGGGGCTGCGCCGTGAGGAGCTGGCCCAGCTGGCCGGGGTGTCGGTGGCGTACTACACGCGCCTGGAGCAGGGGCACGGCCAGAACGTGTCCGCCGAGGTGCTGGACGCCATCGGGCGGGCGCTGCGCCTGGACGGCGCGGAGTCGGCGCACCTGAGCCACCTGGCGAGTCCGCGCACCCGCAACCGGCGCAGCCGGGCCCGGCGCCCGCAGCAGGTCCGGCCGGGGCTGCGTTCGCTGCTGGAGGCGATGGAGGGGGTGCCGGCGTACCTGGTGGGGCGGCGGCAGGACGTCATCGGCTGGAACCCGCTCGCCGCGGCCGTCTTCGGGGACTTCGGGGCGCTGCCGCCGGCCGAGCGGAACCTGGTGCGGCTGGTGTTCCTGGATCCGGCCACGGCCGAGCTGTACTCGGAGTGGGAGTGCAGGGCGTGCGAGGTGGTCAGCAACCTGCGCATGTACGCCGGCCAGTTCCCGGACGACGAGCAGCTCTCCGCGCTGGTGGGTGAGCTGTCGGTGAAGAACGAGGAGTTCCGGCGGCTGTGGGCGGCGCACACGGTGGCGGACAACAAGACGCACGGGGTGAAGCGGCTGCGGCACCCGCTGGTGGGTGAGCTGTCGCTGTCGTTCGAGACGCTGACGCTGCCCGACGACCCGGCGCAGTTCCTGGTGACGTACCACGCCGAGCCGGGCTCGCCCTCGGCGGACGCGTTGCGGATGCTGTCGTCGTGGACGGCGCCGTCGCGGAGCGCCGCCGCGTCGGCGGCCACGTCGGCGGCCACGTCGGCGGCGGCCGAGCAGCAGGGCTGAGGGGCCCGAGGGGCGGGGCTGAGGGGGCCGAGGGGCGGGGCCGGGCCGACCGGACCCGCCCCGAGCGTCAGAGCTTGAGCTGGAAGAGCCCCACGTCCCGCTCGTGCCGGTAGCCGAGGGCAGCGTTCACGGCGAGCATCGGGGCGTTCCCGTCGGCCACGGTGGTGCCGATGCGGCGCAGCCCCGGGTGGCGGGCGGCGGCCTCGGCGAGCATCCGCAGCTTGACCGCCCGTCCCAGGCCGTGTCCCCGGTGCGCCGGGACGACGACGGTGTCGTACTGGAGGGCGCGCGGGCCGTGCGGGTCCGGCAGGACGAGCACGGTGTACGCGGCGACCTCCCCGGCCGGGGTGACGGCCGCGACGACGGTGATGTCCCCGCCCCGGTCCAGGACCAGCTGCTGCGCGGCCCGCACCCGCTCGGGCGTCCAGCTCTGGAACTGCTCGTCGCTGTCCCCGCTCGGGGCGTCCTCCATCGCCGCGTGGGCGACGGCGGTGGCCGGGGCCCAGGCGTCGGGGACCACGCCGGACCAGGTCAGGAGTTCGTAGCCGGGGGTGGCCGGGACTTCGGGGGCGGTCTGCGGGAGCTCCTGGACGTACCAGCCGATCGGCAGCACGTTCTCGAAGCCGAGGGACTCGGCGAAGGCCCGGCCGGGGCCGCCGGTGTCGGCGACGGTGGCGATCGAGGTGCGGCCCTGCTCCCGCAGTTCCTCGCGGATCCGCTGCCACAGGGCCGTGCCCACCCCCCGCCGGCGCGCGTCGGGCCGTACGGTCAGCTCCTCCAGGAACGCGGTGTGCGTGTTGCCCGGTTCGGTGAAGAGCAGCAGGGACGCGTGCCCGTCGCCGTCCTCGGTGACCCAGTGGCACAGCCGGCCGCGGACGGGCGGTACGCGCAACCGCCCGGCGGCCTCCACCCGGGCGGGCGGGGGCAGACCGGGCAGGGCCGTGGCGTCGGCGGCGTGGGCGGCGACCTGGACCGCCCACCAGGCGTCCACCTCGGCGTCGGTCGGGGGCACGGACAGCGTGTGGATCTTCGTCATACCCGGACCCTAAGCCGTGCCCCACCGGCCGGTTCAGGGGTTTTCGGTGATGGTCACCCGGCCGTGCCGGATGGTCGCCAGGCGGGGCGCCCGGCGGGCGAGCGCGCTGTCGTGGGTGACCATCACGAAGGTCAGGCCGTGCTCCTTCCAGAGCCCTTCGAGCAGGTCCATGATCTCGTCGCGCATGGATTCGTCGAGGTTGCCGGTGGGCTCGTCGGCGAGGAGCACCTTGGGCTTCTTGACGAGGGCCCGTGCGATGGCGACGCGCTGCTGCTGGCCGCCGGACATCTCGCTGGGCAGGTGGCCCATGCGTTCGCCCAGCCCCACCGACTCCAGGGCCTCGGCGGCCCGTGCGCGCCGCTCGCCGGCCTTGAGGCCGAGGGGGACGAGGGCCGTCTCGACGTTCTCCTGGGCGGTGAGGGTCGGGATGAGGTTGAAGGACTGGAAGACGAAGCCGATGTTCTCGGCGCGGACCCGGGTCAGGCGGGCCTCGGAGACGGCGGCCAGGTCGAGTCCGTCGAGGACGACCTGTCCCGCCGTGGGCCGGTCGAGCGCGCCGAGCATCTGGAGCAGGGTGGACTTGCCGCCGCCGGTGGGGCCCTGGATGACGAGCCGGCCGCCGTCCTCGATGGTCAGGTCGACGCCGGCGAGCGCGTCGATGGTTTCCTTGCCGCGCCGGTAGCGCTTGGTGACTCCGGTGAGCTGGTACATCTGGTTCCCTCGGTTGCTGTGGAGGTACGCGGCCACGTGCGTGGCCCGTACGGACGGGCGCGGACCCGGCAGGGCGCGGACCCGGCAGGGCGCGGACCCGGCAGGGCGCGGGCGGGCGCGGACGGGAGCGGGCGCGCCGGCTCCGGTCGCCGGCGCGGGCCGCCGTGCGGGCTACTCGACGCGGCGCAGGGCGTCCGCGGGCCGCAGCCGGGAGGCGCGCCAGCCGCCGAAGCCGCCCGCGACGAGGCCTCCGGCCACCGCGAGGGCGACGGCCAGGCCGATGGTGGCGAGCGAGACGGGAGCGGTGAGCGCCACGTCCACGGCCTTGCCGGCCGTGTGGCGGGCGGCGCCGAACATCCGGCCCCCGCCGCCGAAGCCGCCCGCCCCGCGGCCGCCGCCTCCGCCCGCGAGCTGTGCGGTGAGGCTGGGGCTGATCGCGGTGATGGCGTAGGCGGCGGCGAGTCCGACGCCGATCCCGAGCACTCCGCCGATCAGGCCGTTGACCAGGGCTTCTCCGGCGACCTGGCGGGTGACGCGGCTGCTCTTCCAGCCGAGTGCCTTGAGGGTGCCGAACTCCCTGACGCGGCGGGAGACGGCGGAGGAGGTGAGCAGGCCGGCGACGAGGAAGGCCGCGGCGAGGACGGTGTACGAGAGCCACTTGCCGACGGTGGAGGCCAGCGAGGAGGCCGTGGAGAGGGAGCCGGAGACGGTGTCCGCGAGGTCGGCGGAGGTGGTGACGGTGGTGTCGGGGACGTTCTTCTGGATGGCCTGCTTGACGGAGCCGATGGCCTGGGAGTCCTTGGCCTGGACGTAGACCGTGGTGATCTTGTCGGCGGCTCCGGCGAGGGTCTGGGCCTGCTTGAGCGGGACGTAGACGTTGGCGGTGGCGTCGCCGCTGTCGGCGGTGGCGATGCCGATGACCTTGAACGGGGTGTTCTTGATGGTCAGCGTGGAGTCCACGGCGAGCTTGTTCTGGGAGGCGTAGGCGCTGTCCACGACGGCGACGGCGGTGTCGGTCTCACCGGCCTGGAAGGTGCGACCCGAGGTGATCTTGGAGGTGGTGAGCGGGCCGAGCGCGGGGTGCGCCACGTCCGCGCCGTAGACGGAGAAGGAGTTGACGTCGAAGTTGGCGCCGCCGCCCTCGACCGTCCCGCCCTGGCCGCCACCCGCGCCGCCCTGGCCGCCGGCGCCGCCCCGGCCGCCGCCGGTGCCCTTGCCGCCCTGGGCGCCCCGGAACTCGCCGCGCTTGAACTGGCCGTTGACCTTCATCACCTGGAGGCTGAGGCCGCCCACGGCCTGCGCGACCCCGTCCTGGCCGGACACCTTGCCGACGGTGGCCGCGTCGAGGGTCTGGAAGCCCTGCGGCATCACGATGTCGTGGCTCTGCTCGGCGTCCGCGTTCGCGTCGCCCTCGCCCTTGGCGTCGAACTGGAAGCGGGGCCTGGAGGGTTGTCCGTTCTCGCCCGGCGGGGTCTGGGCCTTGGTGACGGTCATGTCCGTGCCGAGGCCGTAGAGCGACTGGAGGACCTTGTCCTGGGCGGCGTTCATGCCGGCCGAGACGGAGGTGACCACGATGACGAGGGCGATGCCGAGGGCGAGCCCGGAGGCGACGACGAGCGCGGCCTTCCGGCGGCGGCGCAACTCGCGCCGGAGGTAGGTGAAGAACATGCGGCCGAAAGTAGGTGGGTGCTCTGATGGCCGGATAAGTCCCGGGTAAGAGTCCCATGAGAAGAAAAGACGGACGGCGGGGAGCCCGTGTGGGGCTCCCCGCCGTCCGTCTCACGCCGTCGGTCAGGTCGGTTCGGCTCAGGCCGAGGGACCGGCCTTCCACTCCGCCCAGCTCATGTTCCAGCCGTTGAGGCCGTTGTCGGGCTTGATGGTCTTGTCCGGGGAGTTGGTCACGGTGACCACGTCGCCGATGAGCGAGTTCTCGAAGAACCAGGAACCGGCGGTGTCGGGGTCGTTGGCACCCTTGGTGTCGTTCAGACCGACACAGCCGTGGCTGGTGTTCACGCTGCCGAAGATCGAGTCCGATCCCCAGTAGTTGCCGTGGATGAAGGTGCCCGACGTGGACAGCCGCATCGCGTGCGGGACGTCCTTGATGTCGTACTCGCCCTTGCCCTCACTGTTCTTGAAGCCGACAGTGGAGCCGTCCATCCGGGTCTCCTTGAACTTCTCGGAGATCACCATCTGACCGTTGTAGGTCGGGTTGTCCGGGGAGCCCGCCGAGATCGGGATGGTCTTGAGGACCTGCCCGTCCCGGGTGACCGTCATCTTCTTGGTCTTCGTGTCGACCGTGGAGACCTGGCTCCGGCCGATCTTGAAGGTGACGGTCTTGTTCTGCACGCCCTGGATGCCGGGAGCACCCTGGACGCCTTCCAGCGCCAGCTTCAGCGTGACGGTGGAGTTGGCCTGCCAGTACTGCTCCGGGCGGAAGTCCAGACGCTGGTTGCCGAACCAGTGGCCGACGACTTCCTGGCCGCTGGTGGAGGAGACCGTGATGGCCGCCTGCACGGCCTTCATGTCCTTGATCGGCTTGTTGAAGGTGATCGACACCGGCATGCCCACGCCGACCGTCTCGCCCTCGTCCGGGATGAACGAGCCGACGAAGCTGTTCTCCGGGGAGACCGTCGTGAAGGAGGTGTTCTCGTGCGCCTCGCGCCCGGCCTCGTCCTTCGCGGTCGCCGCGAGGCTGTACTTCGTCGAGCGCTTCAGCGCGCCGTCCGGCTTCCAGCTCTTGCCGTCGGCGGAGATCTTGCCCGCGACCGCGCCGCCCTCCGTGGACTTGAGCTCGACCTTGGTGAGCTTCCCGTCGCTGACGGTGACGTTCGTGGCGTCGTTCAGTCCGACGTTGGTCGCGCCGTCCTTGGGCGTGATGGCTATTCGGGCCTTGGAGGTGTCCTTGGCCGCCGCGGCGTCCACGTCCGCCTGCGACTTGCCCGTTCCCGAGCCGTCCGTTGCCTTCTCGCTGCCCCCGTCGTTGCAGGCCGAAAGCATCAGTACGCCACCGAGCACGGCGGACACGGCCACCAGGGACCTTCGCCGCCGCTTGCTGTACGTCCTCACACGTCACTCCATCGTTGCCGGAAACCCCGAGGCTGCATTCCCGGGATCGGGCCGGGCAGGGGGGATCAACCCCCTGCTCGTCCTGACAACGCGTTACGACGTGGAACGGTTCCACATTCCGTTCGGATGTGTGCAACCCCACGGTCAGACGTTGTCGGCCTCTTCCTCGAAGTCACCATCTTCCTCGTCCAGGTCCCACTCCAGCGACTCGGGGTCGTATTCGACCGGTTCGCTGCTCCAAGATGCCTGCGCCAGCTCGACTCCTGCCAGTTCCGCGACCAGGTCGGTGGGGTCCACCAGGTAGGCCAGCGCCTCGCATTCGTCCTCGCGCACGGCCGACTCGGCGTGGCCCCGCTCCTCGTCCGGCATGAACTCGTCGGCCTTGATGTGGGTGAGGGCGGCGCCGATCAGGGCGTCCGAGTCGGACACTTCGAGGACCAAATCCACCCGAAGCCGTACGTATCGTGATGTCTCAGAAGGGTTCATACGACGGAGAGTAAGCCCGTGACAGCCTCGACTTTCCCACGACCCGCCCCTTTCACTAGCATCTGCCCACACGGCCAATTCGCTGCTTCCGCAAGGGGGATCGCACCGTGTCCGCACCTCGACCGCTGCTCACCGCTCTCGGAGCGACCACCCTCCTCGCCGCCCTCTGGTTCGTCCCCTCGGCGAACGCCACGGCTCCCGGACACCCGGCGGGCTCCTCCGGCGCACCCGTCGCCGCCAACACGGGTACCGTCACCGCCGCCGACACCGGCACGGTCACGCGTACCGGTACCGATACGGGTGCCGGTACGGGTACCGATACGGGCACGGACACCGGCGTCGGCACCGGCACCGGCACCGGCACCGGCACCGGCACCGGCACCATCGCCGGGCGAGATGACGCTGCGCGTGCAGTTCACGGCGCTGCCGCTCCTCAGCTGCGGGTTCTTCGCCTGGGGGTCGATGCTGCGGCTGGCGATCCTCA
>NZ_JBEXKC010000052.1:0-56144 GCF_040609475.1 Streptomyces sp. NPDC004667
TGGGGCATCCTCAACCTCGCCGACGGCGACCAGCGCGGCGAGATCGGCGGCCTGGAAGCCTGGCAGTGGATGCTCGGCGTCATGGTGGTCCCGGCGGTCCTCTACGGCCTGCTGTCCTTCGCGATCCCCGAGTCCCCCCGCTTCCTCGTCTCGGTCGGCCGCATGGAGAAGGCCAAGACGGTGCTGCGCGAGGTGGAGGGCGAGCACATCGACGCCGACGCCCGGGTCCACGAGATCGACAGCGCCATCCACTCGGAGCACAAGCCGAGGTTCACCGACCTGCTCGGCGGCCGCTTCGGCTTCCTGCCCATCGTCTGGGTCGGCATCGGCCTGTCGGTCTTCCAGCAGCTCGTCGGCATCAACGTGATCTTCTACTACAGCTCGTCGCTGTGGCAGTCGGTCGGCATCGACCCGAGCTCCTCGTTCCTGTACTCCTTCGAGACCTCGGTCGTGAACATCATCGGCACGGTGATCGCGATGCTGCTGGTCGACCGGATCGGCCGCAAGCCGCTGGCCCTCATCGGCTCCGCCGGCATGGCGGTCTCCCTCGGCTGCGCCGCCTGGGCCTTCTCCTACAAGGACACCAGCGGCGGCCAGATCGCCTTGCCCCACACCCAGGGGCTGGTCGCCCTCATCGCGGCCAACTGCTTCGTCCTCTTCTTCGCCCTGTCCTGGGGCGTGGTGGTCTGGGTGCTCCTCGGCGAGATGTTCCCGGGCCGCATCCGCGCCGCGGCCCTGGGCGTGGCCGCCTCCGCCCAGTGGATCGCCAACTGGGTCATCACGGTGTCGTTCCCGACCCTCTCGGACTGGAACCTCTCCGGCGCCTACCTGATCTACACGGCCTTCGCCCTGCTCTCGATCCCCTTCATCCTCAAATGGGTGCCGGAGACCAAGGGCAAGGCGTTGGAGGAGATGGGGTAACCATCCCCCGCCACCACCCCTTTCCTCCGCGGGCGCTGCCCCGGCTCAGTCCTTGAGCCGGGGCAGTACCCGTTCGCACAGCAGCTGCAGGCTCCGCCTGCCCTCGTCCAGGGGCATCCCCCCGCACAGCGGGTGCAGCACCAGGTTCCCCGCCTCGCCCGCGCCCCTCCCGTACGCCACCGCCTCGTCCGGTGTCAGGACCCGGTACACGCCCTCCGCGCGCAGCTCCTCCACCGAGCGCGCGCCCGACCTGACGGCGCTGCGGATGTCCTTGGACTGCCAGGAGGCGTACGTGGCCGCCTCGTGCAGGAAGTGCTCCCCGTACTCGGCCCAGACCCGGTCCGGGTCCTCGGCGACGTGCAGCAGCGGGGTCTCGGCCGCCGGCATCATGCAGAACCCCTCCGTGCCGTACTCCGCCAGCCGGGCCCGGTAGTACTCCTCCAGCTCCGGCAGGTGCGCGCTGGGGAAGAACGGCAGCCCGAGCCGGGCGGCGCGCCGGGCCGCGGCCTCGGAGCTGCCCCCGACCAGCAGCAGCGGGTGCGGCCGGGTGAAGGGGCGCGGGGTCACCCGTACGGTCCGGCCGCGGAAGGTGAACGGTTCGCCGGTCCAGGCCTTCAGCAGGGTCTCCAGCAGCTCGTCCTGGAGCCGGCCGCGCCTGCCCCACTCCACGCCGTGCTGCTCGTACTCCTCGGGCCGGTACCCGATGCCCGCCACCGTCACCAGCCGGCCGCCGCCGATCAGGTCCAGTACGGCGATGTCCTCGGCGACCCTGAGCGGGTCGTGGAGCGGGCCGATGATCGCCGACACGGTGACCGCGATCCGGCGGGTGGCGCCGAACACGGCGCCCGCGAAGGCGAAGGGGGACGGCATCCAGTTGTTGGCGGTGCCGTGGTGCTCCTCGGTCTGGACGGTGTCGATCCCGCGGTCGTCCGCGTACTTCGCCATCTCCAGGGCCGCCCGGTAGCGGGCCGAGAGGGTCTCGGGGGTGCCGTGCGGGTCGACGAGATTGAACCGGACCACGGTGATGGGCATGGAGGAGTCCCCCTTCGCCGGAGGTGGGTGGGCGGGCGAAGGGGGACGGTAGCTGACGCAGCGTCAGTTGGACAGGGATCCGACGGGCTCGGGCTCCTCGGCGGGAGCCCGCACGGCCGGGGCCGGAGTGCGGGGCAGTACCGCGTAGAGCAGGCCGGAGGTCAGGATGCCGGTCACCCAGCCGAGGCCGTTCTCCCCGATCCAGGTGGAGGCGAGCGGCCCGCTGAACCAGTCCACCCTGGTGAACAGCAGCCCGGCCACCAGGGCCGCGCCCCAGGCCGTCATGGCCTGCCAGGCGAAGCCGCCCCGGTACCAGTAGGCGCTGCCCGGCGTGGTGTCCAGCAGTGCCGGGCCGTCGTAGGACGTGCGGCGCAGCATGTCCACGCCGAAGACACCGATCCAGGCGGAGAAGGCCACGGCCAGCAGGGTCAGGAAGGAGATGAACGAACCGAAGAAGCCGGTCGCGACCACCATCAGCAGGAAGCCGAAGACCAGGCTGATGACGGCGTTGACGCTGACCGCGGCGGCGCGCGGCACCCTGATGCCCAGGGTCTGCGCGGTGAAGCCGGCGGAGTACATGGACATCGAGTTGATCAGCAGCATGCCGACGAGGGCGACGAGCAGGTACGGGACCGCGATCCAGGTCGGCAGCAGCTCGCCGATGAAGGAGACCGGGTCCTGGGCGCCCGCCAGGTCCGGGGTGCCGACGGCCATCACCGCGCCCATCAGCACCATCGGCAGCACGACCACGCCCGCGCCGCCGATCGTCGCGCCGACCAGGCCCTTGGAGGAGGCGGTGCGGGGCAGGTAGCGGGTGAAGTCCGGCCCCGAGGGGACCCAGCTGATGCCGCCGGCCGCGATGGTGCCGATGCCCGCGACCATCATCGCCGTGGAGCCGGCCGGCTTGGCGAAGACGGCGGACCAGTCCGTGGTGACGAGCAGGTAGCCGAGGACCAGCACGCTGAACGCGCCGAAGAGGTACGTCGACCACGTCGAGCAGACGCGCAGCGCGTTGATGCCGAGCCCCGAGACCACGAAGGTGCAGCCCACGAAGAAGAGGAGGGTGACCACGATCAGCGGGGTGTTGCTCTTCACGCCGAAGAGCAGGTCGAGGACGGTCAGGACGGCGTAGGCGCCGCTGACCGCGTTGATGGTCTCCCAGCCCCATCGGGCCACCCAGATCAGGGCGCCGGGGAAGAGGTTGCCGCGCTGGCCGAAGACGGCCCTCGACAGCGCCATGCCCGGGGCCCCGCCGCGCTTTCCGGCGATGGATATCAGGCCGACCATGCCGTACGACACGACGGGCGCGGCGACCGCGACGACCAGCACCTGCCAGATGTTGAGCTTGTTGAAGATCACCAGGCCCGCGCCCATGGTGAGCAGCAGCACGCTGATGTTGGCGGCGACCCAGGTGGGGAAGAGCTCGCGGACCCGGCCGTCGCGTTCGCCGTCGGGTACGGGTTCCAGGCCCCGGCTCTCGACGGCGCCGTCGACGGCGGTCTCTTCGGCAGGCACGCGGTACTCCCTGGGGGCGGGGCATGGGGCAAGTCGTCCATCATCGTAGATGTGGCGTTAAAACCCCAAACGGCGGCTTTCGGCTCCGGTGGGAACGCCCAAGGTCCGGGGCCCCGGGCGACCCGTGGCCGATACTGGGGTGGTTATGGAAATCCTGATCCTTGCTGTAGTCATCGCCCTGGTCGCGGTCGGTGTGATCAGCGGGCTCGTGGTCAGCAGCCGCAAGAAGAAGCAGCTGCCCCCCACGGCGCCGCAGAGCACGCCGACCATCACTGCCCCGCCTGCCGAACCGCAGGTGGGGGAGGACGCCGTAGAGACGGCGGAAGAGCCGCGCCGCACCATCGAGGAGGTCGGCCTCCCGACGGCGGAGGCCGAGGCTCCGGTCGAGGCGCCGGCGGCGGAGCCCGAGGCCCCGGCCGCACCCGAGATCGAGGTGCCCGAGCCCACCGCCGGCCGCCTGGTCCGGCTGCGCGCACGGCTCGCCCGTTCCCAGAACTCGCTCGGCAAGGGGCTGCTCACGCTGCTCTCGCGCGAGCACCTCGACGAGGACACCTGGGAGGAGATCGAGGAGACCCTCCTCATCGCCGACGTCGGCGTCGTGCCGACCCAGGAGCTGGTGGACCGGCTCCGGGAGCGGGTCAAGGTGCTCGGCACCCGTACCCCCGCCGACCTGCGCGCGCTGCTGAAGGAGGAGCTGCTGACCCTGGTCGGCACCGACTTCGACCGCGCCGTGAAGACCGAGAGCGGCGTGGACACCCCCGGCGTCGTCATGGTCGTGGGGGTCAACGGCACCGGCAAGACCACCACCACCGGCAAGCTGGCCCGTGTGCTCGTCGCCGACGGCCGCAGCGTGGTGCTCGGCGCCGCCGACACCTTCCGCGCCGCCGCCGCCGACCAGCTGCAGACCTGGGGCGAGCGGGTCGGGGCGCGCACCGTGCGCGGTCCCGAGGGCGGCGACCCCGCCTCGATCGCCTACGACGCGGTCAAGGAGGGCATCGCCGAGGGCGCGGACGTGGTCCTCATCGACACCGCCGGCCGCCTGCACACCAAGACCGGTCTCATGGACGAGCTCGGCAAGGTCAAGCGCGTCGTCGAGAAGCACGGCCCGCTGGACGAGGTCCTGCTGGTCCTCGACGCCACCACCGGCCAGAACGGCCTGACCCAGGCGCGCGTCTTCGCCGAGGTCGTGGACATCACCGGCATCGTGCTGACCAAGCTGGACGGCACCGCCAAGGGCGGCATCGTCGTCGCCGTCCAGCGCGAGCTGGGCGTCCCGGTCAAGCTCGTGGGCCTCGGAGAGGGCCCGGACGACCTGGCACCCTTCGAGCCGGAAGCCTTCGTGGACGCCCTGATCGGCGACTGAGGACCGGTCCCGTCACGCGTACAGGTGCCCCCGCATCCGCTCCGGATGCGGGGGCACCGGCGTCCGCGGGGGGCTCAGCGCCGGAAGCGGTGGCAGGTGTAGGCCAGGGTGCCCAGCAGCAGGCGGGCCTGCGGCGGACCGCCCGCGCAGTCCAGCGCGGGCCGGCGCAGCCAGCCGGCCGGGCCCAGGCCCCCGTGGTCGCTGGGCGGGGCGGTCAGGAAGGCTCCGTGGCCCAGGGCCCGCAGGTCCAGATCGGCGTCGTCCCAGCCCATCCGGTACAGCAGCTGAGGGAGCTCGGCGGCGGCGCCCGGGGCGACGAAGAACTGCGCGCGGCCGTCGGGGGTCACCGTGACGGGCCCCAGCGGAAGGCCCATGCGTTCCATCCGGACCAGTGCCCGCCGCCCGGCCTCCGCCGAGACCTCGATCAGGTCGAAGGCGCGGCCCACGGGCAGCAGGATCGCCGCGCCGGGGTACTCGCCCCAGATCTCGGTGACCTCGTCCAGGGTGGCGCCCCCGGGGACGGTGGGAGCGAAGTCCAGCGGATGCGCGCCCGGCGCGACGCAGTCCGTACGGCCGCAGGAGCAGTCCCGGGCCGGAGCCGCGGCGCGGGCGCCGGGAACGGCGTCCCAGCCCCACAGTCCCGTGTACTCCGCCACGGTCGTGCACTCCGAGGTCCGGCCGCGGCGCCGGACACCGGAACGGAACTCCTTGGTGCCGCGGCTGCCGCCGATCGTGAAGCCCATGCCCATGCCCCCTCCAACGGGTCGGACGCGCCGGTGGTTACGACGTCCGCGGGACCGGTCGGCCGGGCGGGGGCGGTACGCCTTCCACCGGGGCCCGCCCGGCGCACTCCTCGCCGCGCGCGCCCCCTGCGCACTCCCGTCCAACCGTTCTGTTTCGCCGTGGTGTCAAGTGAATCGCGCCTGGCCGGTGGGGAGTTCATTCGAAGGGGTGGCGAATGGTGGCGTTTCCGGGATCGACCTCGCGGCAGGGGTGATCGTAGGATTACTTTCGGTGCACGAACCCGAAAGGCGAGCCCGTTCGTGGGTATGCCGGAGGCAAACTGTGGAGGACCTGTGAAGGTCCCAGGCGGCGGTGCCCGCCCCGGCCAGGGTTTGTGCTGAAGAAGCGATGCGGATGGGGGCGTTCCAGTGAGCGGCAGCGGCGCAAGCGGAACGAGTGGCGATGCCGCCGAGGACAGGAACGTCCAGCTGACCTCGTGGTTCGTCCGCAGCGGCTGGTCCAAGGGCGAACTCGCCCGCCAGGTGAACCGCCGCGCCCGGCAGATGGGCGCCCACCACATCAGCACCGACACCTCCCGGGTGCGCCGCTGGCTCGACGGCGAACAGCCCCGTGAGCCCGTGCCCCGCATCCTCTCCGAGCTGTTCTCCGAGCGGTTCGGCTCCGTCGTCGCCATCGAGCAGCTGGGCCTGCGCACCGCCCACCAGACCCCCTCCGTCTCCGGCGTCGACCTGCCCTGGGCGGGCCCGCAGACCGTGGAACTGCTCAGCGAGTTCTCCCGCAGCGACCTCATGCTGGCCCGCCGGGGCTTCCTCGGGACCTCGCTCGCCCTCTCCGCCGGCCCCGCCCTCATCGAGCCCATGCAGCGCTGGCTCGTCCCGTCCCCGGCCGCCGACCCCGGCGCGCGCGCCGACGGCGGCTCCGCGGGCCGGAGCCCCGGGCAGCGGCCCCCCAGGCTGACCGAACCGGAGCTGGGCCTCCTCGAAGCCACCACCGTGATGTTCCGCCAGTGGGACGCCCAGTGCGGTGGCGGACTGCGCCGCAAGGCCGTGGTCGGACAGCTCCACGAGGTCACCGACCTGCTCCAGGAGAACCACCCGGCCCCGGTCATGAAGCGGCTCTTCAAGGTGGCCGCCGAACTCTCCGAACTCGCCGGCTGGATGAGCTACGACATCGGCCTGCACCCGACCGCCCAGAAGTACTTCGTCCTCGCGCTGCACGCCGCGAAGGAGGGCGGCGACAAGCCGCTCGGCTCGTACATCCTCTCCAGCATGAGCCGCCAGATGATCCACCTGGGCCGCCCCGAGGACGCACTGGAGCTCGTCCACCTCGCCCAGTACGGCAGCCGCGACTGCGCCGGACCGCGCACCCAGGCCATGCTGTATGCGATGGAGGCCCGCGCCTACGCCAACATGGGCCAGCCGAGCCGCTGCAAGCGGGCCGTGCGGATGGCCGAGGACACCTTCTCCGACGTCGGCTTCGACGGCGAGCCCGAGCCCGACTGGATCCGCTTCTTCTCCGAGGCCGAGCTCAACGGCGAGAACTCCCACTCGTTCCGGGACCTGGCCTACGTCGCCGGGCGCAGCCCCACGTACGCCTCCCTCGCCGAACCGGTCATGGCACGGGCCGTCGAGCTGTTCTCCAAGGACGACGAACACCAGCGCTCGTACGCCCTGAACCTCATCGGCATGGCCACCGTCCACCTGCTCCAGAAGGAACCCGAGCAGGCCACCGTCCTCGTGGACCGCGCCCTCGACGTGGCGCGAAAGGTGCGCTCCGAACGGGTGAACACCCGGCTCCGCAAGACCGTGGACAGCGCCGCCCGTGAATACGGCGACGTGGCCGAGGTGGTCCGGCTCACCGACCTCCTCGCGTCCCGGCTTCCCGAGGCCGCCGAGGCGGTCTAGCCCTCCCCACCGATCCAGGGCCCTTCGAGTTCTGTTCATTGACGCGTAACACGCCCGACCTCTTCGTCATCGGGGCGAAACACCCAGCGGCGCCGCCGGAAACCGGCCTGCGCGAATCTCAGGGCCAATAACCGGCCAGTCCCCAGGCCAGCCCCCCGGCCTACGCCTTGCGCCGCTCAGGTTTTCACGCTCGCCCGCACGCGAACGTACCGACGACGAGGAGACGCCGATGGCATCAGCCATCACGACCCTCGCGGCAGACGCCCCGACGCTCTCTGCCGCGAACACCGGGTTCATGCTCATCTGCTCCGCCCTGGTCATGCTGATGACCCCGGGACTCGCCTTCTTCTACGGAGGCATGGTCCGCGTCAAGAGCAGCCTCAACATGCTGATGATGAGCTTCATCAGCCTCGGGATCGTCACGATCCTGTGGGTCCTCTTCGGCTTCAGCCTCGCCTTCGGCACCGACTCCGGCTCGCTCATCGGCTGGAACTCCGACTACGTCGGCCTCAGCGGCATCGGCATCACCGAGCTGTGGGACGGCTACACCATCCCGGTCTACGTCTTCGCCGTCTTCCAGCTGATGTTCGCCGTCATCACCCCGGCCCTGATCAGCGGCGCCCTCGCCGACCGCGTGAAGTTCAGCGCCTGGGTGCTGTTCTCCGCCCTGTGGGTCACCGTCGTCTACTTCCCCGTCGCCCACTGGGTCTGGGGCACCGGCGGCTGGCTCTTCGAGCTCGGCGTCATCGACTTCGCGGGCGGCACCGCCGTCCACATCAACGCCGGCGCCGCGGCCCTCGGCGTCATCCTCGTCATCGGCAAGCGCGTCGGCTTCAAGCGGGACCCGATGCGCCCGCACAGCCTCCCCCTCGTGATGCTCGGCGCCGGCCTGCTGTGGTTCGGCTGGTTCGGCTTCAACGCCGGATCCTGGCTCGGCAACGACGACGGCGTCGGCGCGGTCATGTTCGTCAACACCCAGGTCGCCACCGCCGCCGCGATGCTCGCCTGGCTCGGCTACGAGAAGCTGCGCCACGGCTCCTTCACCACCCTCGGTGCCGCCTCCGGCGCGGTCGCCGGCCTCGTCGCCATCACCCCCTCCGGAGGCTCCTGCTCCCCGCTCGGCGCGATCGCCATCGGCGCCATCGCCGGTGTGCTGTGCGCCATGGCCGTGGGCCTGAAGTACCGGTTCGGCTACGACGACTCCCTCGACGTCGTCGGCGTCCACCTCGTCGGCGGCATCGCCGGCTCCCTCCTGGTCGGCCTCTTCGCCACCGGCGGGGTCCAGTCCGACGCGGCCGGCCTCTTCTACGGCGGCGGCCTGGCCCAGCTCGGCAAGCAGGCCGTCGGCGTCTTCTCCGTCCTCGCCTACTCCCTCGTGGTCTCCGCCGTCCTGGCGTTCCTCCTCGACAAGACCATCGGGATGCGGGTATCCGAGGACGTGGAGGTCTCGGGCATCGACCAGAGCGAGCACGCCGAGACCGCCTACGACTTCAGCGGGGCCGGCGGCGGGATCTCCTCCCGCGCCGCCGCGGCCCCCGCCCCCGTTGCCGCAGCGAGCAAGAAGGTCGACGCATGAAGCTGATCACCGCGATCGTCAAGCCCTACAAGCTGGACGAGATCAAGGAAGCCCTCCAGGCCTTCGGAGTCCAGGGGCTCACCGTCTCCGAGGCCAGCGGCTACGGCCGCCAGCGCGGCCACACCGAGGTCTACCGGGGCGCCGAGTACACCGTGGACCTCGTACCGAAGATCCGCATCGAGGTGCTCGTCGACGACGTGGACGCCGAGGACGTGATCGACGTCGTCGTACGGGCGGCCCGCACCGACAAGATCGGCGACGGCAAGGTGTGGAGCGTCCCCGTGGACTCGGTCGTACGGGTCCGCACCGGCGAGCGCGGCGCTGACGCGCTCTAGGTGACGGGAGCTCCCGGGTGACGAGCGTCGAAGAGACCACCGACGGCACCGGCGACGACCGCCCGGACGGCTCGGGACCCAGCGGGTACGCCGCGGCCCGGCTGCGACTCCTCCAGGAGGAATCGCGGTCCGGGCCCTCGCGGCGTTCCGCGCTGTCCGCGCTGTCCGACCACTGGCTGTCCGCGCTGTTCGCGGCGGCCACGCGGGAGACCGGCGTACGGGGCGCCGCCCTCGTCGCCGTCGGCGGCTACGGCCGGGCGGAACTCTCCCCGCGCAGCGATCTCGACCTACTGCTGCTCCACGACGGCAAGGCGGAACCCCGCGCGCTCGGTGCGCTCGCCGACCGCCTCTGGTACCCCGTGTGGGACCTCGGCCTGGCCCTGGACCACTCGGTGCGCACCCCGGGCGAGGCACGCAAGACCGCCGCCGAGGACCTCAAGGCCCACCTCGGCCTGCTGGACGCACGGCTCGTCGCCGGGGACGCCGGGCTGCTCGCGGGGCTGCGCACCTCGGTCCTGGCCGACTGGCGCAACCAGGCCGTCAAACGGCTCCCGCAGCTGCGCGACCTGTGCCGGGAACGCGCCGAGCGGGCCGGGGAGCTGCGCTTCCTGCTGGAACCCGACCTGAAGGAGGCCCGCGGCGGACTGCGCGACGCCACCGCCCTGCGCGCCGTCGCCGCGTCCTGGCTGGCCGACGCCCCGCGCGAGGGACTGGCCGACGCCCGCCGCCGGCTGCTCGACGCCCGGGACGCGCTGCACCTGGTCACCGGCCGGGCCACCGACCGGCTCTCCCTCCAGGAGCAGCCCCAGGTCGCCGCCCGGCTGGGGCTGCTCGACGCCGACGCCCTGCTCCGCGAGGTGTACGAGGCCGCCCGGGTGATCTCCTACGCGGGCGACGTCACCTGGCGCGAGGTCGGCCGGGTACTGCGGGCCCGGACCGCCCGGCCCCGGCTGCGCGGACTCCTCGGCACCCGCGGCGCGCCCGCCGCCGAACGGGCACCGCTGGCCGAGGGCGTCGTGGAGTCCGACGGGGAGGCCGTGCTGGCCCTGGCCGCCCGGCCCGAGAGGGACCCCGTCCTGCCGCTGCGCTTCGGCGCGGCCGCCGCCCAGGCGGGCCTGCCCGTCTCGCTGCACGCCGTACGCCGCCTCGCGGACCGGGCCCGGCCGCTGCCCGTGCCCTGGCCGGCGGAGGCCCGGGAACAGCTGCTCACCCTGCTGGGCGCCGGGGAGCCGACGGTGGCCGTCTGGGAGGCGCTGGAGGCCGAGGGACTGATCACCCGGCTGCTCCCCGACTGGGAGCGGGTGCGCTGCCGGCCCCAGCGCAACCCCGTGCACACCTGGACGGTGGACCGGCACCTGATCGAGACGGCCGTGCGGGCCTCGGCGCTGACCCGCCGGGTGAGCCGCCCCGACCTGCTGCTCATGGCGGCCCTGCTGCACGACATCGGCAAGGGCTGGCCCGGGGACCACTCCGTGGCCGGCGAGACCATCGCCCGCGACATGGCCACCCGGGTGGGCTTCGACCCCGAGGACGTCGCCGTGCTCGGCACCCTCGTGCGCCACCACCTGCTGCTGGTCGACACCGCCACCCGGCGCGACCTCGACGACCCCGCCACCGTGAAGGCCGTCGCGGCGGCCGTCGGCTCGACGGGCACCCTGGAGATCCTGCACGCCCTCACCGAGGCCGACGCGCTCGCGACGGGCCCCGCCGCCTGGAGCACCTGGCGGGGCTCCCTCGTGGCCGACCTCGCGGCCCGGGTCGCCGCCGTCCTCAGCGGTTCCCCGCCCGCCGCCACCGAGCTGGAGATCCCGACCACCGAGCAGGAACGCCTGGCGGTGGAGGCCCTGCGCACCGGGGAGCCGGTGCTCGCGCTGCACGCGCGCCGGGAGGAGGACGAAGCCGTCGGGGTCGAGCTCGTCGTCGCCGTCCCCGACCAGCCGGGGGTGCTCCCGGCGGCGGCCGGGGTCCTGGCGCTGCACCGGCTGACCGTGCGGGCGGCCGAGCTGCGCTTCCTGGATCTGCCGGACCGGCTGGGGGAGGCCCTGGTGCTGCGCTGGCGGGTGGCCGCCGAGTACGGGGCCCTGCCGGAGGCAGCCCGGCTGCGGACCGACCTGGTCCGGGCGCTGGACGGCTCGCTGGACGTACCGGCGCGGCTGGCGGACCGCGAGGCGGCGTACCCGAGGCGGCGCGGGGTGGTCCCGCCGCCGCCCCGGGTCACCGTCGTCCCCGACGTCTCCTCGCTGGCCACCGTGCTGGAGGTGCGGGCGCCCGACGCGGTGGGGCTGCTGCACCGCATCGGGCACGCGCTGGAGTCCCGCGGGGTCCGGGTGCGCAGCGCCCACGTCTCGACGCTGGGCGCCAACGCGGTGGACACCCTGTACGTGGTCGACACCGACGGCAAACCCCTGTCCCGGGCCGACGCCGCCGACCTGGCGGCGGCGGTGGAGACGGCCCTGTCCTAGACCCCGTCCCCGCTCCCGTCCGGCTTCCCCGGGTCCGCCCACGGCGAGCCGGGGCGGGGGCGGGCACGGGATTGCCTCCCGCAGGGCCGGGCAGGCGGCGTGGCCCGATACCCTGGGGGACGACCACCACGCCCCCGACCCGAGGAATCGCGACCACCGTGTTCGATACGCTTTCCGACCGCCTCAGCGCGACCTTCAAGTCCCTCCGGGGCAAAGGCCGCCTCTCCGAGCAGGACATCGACGCTGCGGCGCGGGAAATCCGTATCGCCCTCCTCGAGGCCGACGTCGCGCTTCCCGTCGTCCGCTCCTTCATCGCGAACGTCAAGGAAAGGGCCCGTGGCGAGGAGGTCAGCAAGGCGCTGAACCCCGGCCAGCAGGTCCTGAAGATCGTCAACGACGAGCTGGTCTCCATCCTCGGCGGCGAGACCCGCCGCCTGCGCTTCGCCAAGACCGCGCCCACCGTGATCATGCTGGCCGGTCTCCAGGGTGCCGGTAAGACCACCCTCGCCGGAAAGCTCGGCCTCTGGCTCAAGGGGCAGGGCCACACCCCGCTCCTCGTCGCGTGCGACCTCCAGCGCCCCAACGCCGTCAACCAGCTCTCCGTGGTCGCCGAGCGCGCCGGTGTCGCCGTCTACGCGCCGCAGCCCGGCAACGGCGTCGGGGACCCGGTCCAGGTGGCCAAGGACTCCGTCGAGTACGCCCGTACCAAGCAGCACGACATCGTCATCGTCGACACCGCCGGCCGCCTCGGCATCGACCAGGAGCTGATGCAGCAGGCCGCGGACATCCGCGACGCCGTCAGTCCCGACGAGATCCTCTTCGTCGTCGACGCGATGATCGGCCAGGACGCGGTCAACACCGCGGAGGCCTTCCGCGACGGCGTCGGCTTCGACGGCGTGGTGCTGTCCAAGCTCGACGGCGACGCCCGCGGTGGTGCCGCGCTCTCCATCGCGCACGTCACCGGCAAGCAGATCATGTTCGCCTCGAACGGCGAGAAGCTCGACGAGTTCGACGCCTTCCACCCCGACCGCATGGCGGGCCGGATCCTCGACATGGGTGACATGCTCACCCTCATCGAGCAGGCCGAGAAGACCTTCTCGCAGGCCGAGGCCGAGAAGATGGCGGCCAAGCTCGCCAAGGGTCCCAAGGAGTTCACGCTCGACGACTTCCTGGCCCAGATGGAGCAGGTCCGCAAGATGGGCTCCATCTCCAAGCTCCTGGGCATGCTGCCGGGCATGGGCCAGATCAAGGACCAGATCAACAACATCGACGAGCGCGACGTGGACCGCACCGCCGCGATCATCAAGTCGATGACCCCGGCCGAGCGCCAGGACCCGCACATCATCAACGGCTCCCGCCGCGCCCGTATCGCCAAGGGCTCCGGCGTCGAGGTCAGCGCCGTCAAGTCGCTGGTCGAGCGGTTCTTCGAGGCCCGCAAGATGATGTCCCGCATGGCCCAGGGCGGCGGCATGCCGGGCATGCCCGGCATCCCCGGGATGGGCGGTGGCCCCGGCCGGCAGAAGAAGCAGGTCAAGCAGGCCAAGGGCAAGCGCAAGAGCGGCAACCCGATGAAGCGCAAGGAAGAGGAGGCCGCGGCCGCGGCCCGGCGCGAGCAGGGCCCGCAGGCGACCGAGCCCGCCGCCGCCGGCAACCCGTTCGGGCTCCCCACGGGCGGCCAGGGCGGTCAGGACTTCGACCTGCCGGACGAGTTCAAGAAGTTCATGAAGTAGGACCGGCACCGGCGCACCCGGTACGCGAAGAGGGCCCCGGCCGTGCACGCACGGCCGGGGCCCTCCCGTTTCCCGCGGGGGCATATGTCTTGTTTGTCGCCTAAGGTCGGCCGGGAGGACGGCAAAAGGAGGCCCCCGTGCCCAGCGCCACCCCCGTACCGCCGCGCGACCGGGCCGACACCCCCTGGCGCTCGGAAGGCGCCCCGCCCGCGCCGCCGCCCAGGAAGCGGATGCCCGGCGGCTGGCGCGGGCTGATCCTCACCGCGCTGATCGTCTACCTGATCGCCAACCTGGTCCTGTCCTTCTTCAACGAGGGCGACGAGCCGGTCGTCTCGTACACGGAGTTCAGCAAGCAGGTCGCCGCGGGCAACGTCTCGAAGATCTACTCCAAGGGCGACGCCATCCAGGGCGAGCTCAAGGCCGCGCAGCCGCTCCCCGGCGGCAAGGGCGACTACACCAAGTTCACCACCCAGCGCCCCGCGTTCGCCGACGACCAGCTGTGGGCCAACCTCACCCAGCACAACGTGACCGTGACCGCCTCACCCGTCGTCGAACAGCGCAGCTTCCTCGCCAACCTGCTGCTCTCCCTCGCCCCCATGCTGCTCCTGATCCTCCTGTGGGTGGTCATCGCCCGGCGGATGGGCTCGGGGATGGGCGGCGGCATGGGCGCCCTGGGCCGCAAGGCCCCGCCCAAACCCGTGGAGCTGGCGGGCGTCAAGCGCACCACTTTCGAGGACGTGGCGGGCATCGACGAGGTCGAGGGCGAGCTGAACGACGTCGTCGACTTCCTGAAGAACCCCGGACAGTACCGCCGGATGGGCGCCCGGATGCCGCGCGGCGTCCTGCTGTCCGGCCCGCCCGGCACCGGCAAGACCCTGCTGGCACGGGCCGTCGCCGGCGAGGCGGGCGTGCCCTTCTTCTCCGCCTCCGCCTCCGAGTTCATCGAGATGATCGTCGGCGTGGGCGCCTCACGGGTGCGCGAACTGTTCGCGGAGGCGCGCAAGGTGGCCCCCGCGATCATCTTCATCGACGAGATCGACACCATCGGCCGGGCCCGGGGAGCCGGGGCCGGCATGGGCGGCCACGACGAACGCGAACAGACCCTGAACCAGATCCTCACCGAGATGGACGGCTTCTCCGGCACCGAGGGCGTGATCGTGCTGGCAGCCACCAACCGGGCCGACGTCCTGGACCCGGCACTGACCCGCCCCGGCCGCTTCGACCGCACGGTGGTCGTCTCCCCGCCCGACCGGGACGGCCGGGCGGCCATCCTGCGCATCCACACCCGCGACATCCCGCTCGCCCCCGACGTGGACCTGGTCCGGGTGGCCCGGACCACCCCGGGCATGACGGGCGCCGAACTCGCCAACCTCGCCAACGAGGCCGCTCTGCTGGCCGTCAAACGCCGACGCGACCAGGTGACCCCGGCCGACCTGTCCGAGGCCCTGGAGAAGATCCAGCTGGGTGCGGAACGGTCCCTGGTGATGCCCGACGAGGAGCGCCGCCGCACCGCGTACCACGAGAGCGGGCACGCCCTGCTCGGCATGCTCCGCCCCGGCGCCGACCCCGTCCGCAAGATCACCATCGTCCCCCGCGGACGCGCCCTCGGCGTCACCCTCTCGGCCCCGGACGCCGACCGGTACGCCTACACCGAGGAGTACCTCCGCGGCCGGATCATCGGCGCCCTGGGCGGCATGGCCGCCGAGCACGTCGTCTACGACGTCATCACCACGGGCTCCGAGAGCGACCTGGAACAGGTCACCGGCATCGCCCGCGGCATGGCCGGCCGCTGGGGCATGAGCGAACGCGTCGGACGCCTGACCGCCATCCCCTCCGACGGCCAGAGCCCCTACGGCCTCGCCGCCGCACCCGCCACCCTCGACGCCGTCGACCACGAGATGCGCCGGATCGTCGACGAGTGCTACGAGGAGGCCTGCCGCGTCCTGCGCGAGCACCGTCCGCGGCTCGACGCCCTGGCGGAGGCCCTGCTCGCCCACGAGACCCTGGACGAGAAGGCGGCGTACGCCGCGGCCGGGATCCCCCGACTGGAGAAGTAGCGCCGGGTGGCCCGAGGGCCGCCCGGCGGCCGGCCGTCAGGCGACCCGGGCGACGACGTAGCGGAAGATGTTCGGCAGCCAGACGGCTCCGTCGCTCCGCTCGTACGGGTGAAGCGCCTCGGACAGCTCCTTCTCCGCCAGCGCGGGATCGGCCGCCGCGTCGTAGAGCCCCGTCGACAGCAGACCCCGTACGGCGCTGTCCACGTCCGCGTACCCGAACGGGCAGAACACCCGCCCCGACCCGTCCGGCACCAGGCCCGCCTCCGCCACCAGCTCGTCCAGGTCCCGGGCCGCCGGGCCGCCGCCCAGCACCGCCGGGACCGTGCAGCGCTCCGCCGGACCCCAGTCGGCCAGTACCACCGCGCCGCCCCGCCGGACCGCCGGCAGGGCCTGCGCCAGGGCGCCCGGCCCCGGCGAGAGCGCCAGCAGCACGTCGTAGGGCCGCGCGGCGGGCACCGGGGGAGCCGCCACCACCTCCAGCAGCCGCTCCCGGGCCAGCGCCCGGCGGGCCGGATCCGCCTCCACGCCCGTGGCGGCGGCGCCCCGGCCCGCGGCCAGCAGCAGGGGCAGCCCGGCCCCGCAGCCGAGGCCCAGCAGCCGGTCGCCCGGCCCGACCTCCAGCCGGTCGTAGACCGCCTCGTACAGCGGTACCAGCATCCGTTCCTGGATCTCCGCCCAGTCCCGGGCGACGAGCGTCGCCGTCGGCGTCGGTGTCATCGAAAGAGCGCTCCTGATTCCGTCTCGCCCCCTTGCCCCCGTTGCCAGGGAACTCCCCATTCGCCCCCGCGTCCAGAGGAGTGCGCCACCCGATTCACGCTCGGTGCGCCCGGCGCCGTACCATTCGCGCCATGGCAAAGGCACCCGTTCTCACCCCGCAGGCGGAGGATTTCCCCCGCTGGTACCAGGATCTGATCAACAAGGCCGAGCTGGCCGACAACGGTCCGGTCCGCGGCACCATGGTCATCCGACCGTACGGCTACGGCCTGTGGGAGCGGATGCAGCAGGAGATGGACGCCCGCATCAAGGACGCGGGTGCGCAGAACGCCTACTTCCCGCTGTTCATCCCGCAGTCGTACCTGACGAAGGAAGCCGAGCACGTCGAGGGCTTCGCCCCCGAGCTCGCGGTCGTCACCCACGGCGGCGGCAAGGAGCTGGAGGAGCCGGTCGTCGTCCGGCCCACCTCCGAGACGATCATCAACGACTACTTCTCCAAGTGGGTCCAGAGCTACCGGGACCTGCCCCTGCTGATCAACCAGTGGGCCAACGTGGTCCGCTGGGAGATGCGCCCCCGCGTGTTCCTCCGTACGAGCGAGTTCCTCTGGCAGGAGGGCCACACCGCCCACGCGACGTACGAGGACGCCCGCGACTACGCCGCCCGCATCCACCGCGACGTCTACGGCGACTTCATGACGAACGTGCTCGGCATCGACGTCGTGCTCGGCCGCAAGACCGCCAAGGAGCGCTTCGCCGGCGCCATCAACACCCTCACCCTCGAAGGCATGATGGGTGACGGCAAGGCGCTCCAGCTGGGCACGAGCCACGAGCTCGGCACCAACTTCGCCAAGGCCTTCAACACCCAGTACCTGTCGAAGGAAGGCAAGCAGGAGCTTGTCTGGCAGACCTCGTGGGGCGTCTCGACCCGCATGGTCGGCGGCCTGATCATGTCCCACGGCGACGACAACGGCCTGCGCGTCCCGCCGCGCCTGGCGCACGTCCAGGTCGTCGTCATGGCGATCAAGGGCGACGAGGCCGTGGCGAAGGTCCGCGAGCTGGGTGCGCAGCTGAAGGCCGCCGGCATCCGCGTCCAGGTCGACGACCGCGTCGACACCCCCTTCGGCCGCCGCGCCGTGGACTGGGAGCTCAAGGGCGTACCGGTCCGCATCGAGATCGGCCCCCGAGACCTGGAGGCCGGCACCGCGATGCTGGCCCGCCGGATCCCGGGCGGGAAGACCCCGGTGCAGATCGACGCCCTCGCCGACCTGCTGCCCAAGGTCCTCGACGAGGACCAGGCGCAGCTGCTGCGCGAGTCCCGCGAGCGCCGTGAGGCCCGTACGTCGGACGTCTCGACCATCGAGGAGGCCGCCGAGGCCGCCGTCGCCGGCGGCTGGGCGCGCATCCCGTGGGCCGACCTGGGCCCCGAGGGCGAGGCCAAGCTGGCCGAGCAGGCCGTCTCCGTACGCTGCCTGATCGCCGCGGACGGGTCGGTTCCGGAGACGGACGACGCCCCCGGTACGCTCGCCATCGTGGCGCGCTCGTACTGACGCACGTGATCGCGCCCCCGGCGTGCGGCTTCGGCCGCGCGCCGGGGGCGTGGCCGTTGCCGGTCTTCGTTACGTACCGACTCCTCCTGAGATCGACGCACCCGTCCTCCTCGGGACGCATCAGAGTGAACTGACTGGTACGTGCAAAAAATTTGGAATGGCCCGGAATCGGAACACCGGGGCACCCCGGCTCGTTGTCACGACGTGAGCACGACACCACCTGTTCTCGCCGCAGAGCTGGCGCAGGCGTGGGCCGACATTCAGCGGTACCACCCCGAGCTGCCTGACCTTGCCGCGCCCGAGTCCCTGATCGGAGAGTCCTCGTCCGCCTGCGGCGCGGAGCTCTCCTTCGAGCGACTGCTGCACGAGGCAGTCCACGGCATCGCGGCCGCCCGCGGTGTCCGTGACACCTCGCGAGCCGGCCGCTACCACAACCGCAGATTCCTGGCGATCGCCGAGGAGATGGGGCTGGACCACTCCGAGGAGCCGCACGCCAGCAGCGGGTTCTCCCTGGTCTCCCTCAATCCCGAGGCCAAGAAGCGCTACCGCCCCACCATGGAGCGGCTCCAGCGCGCACTGAAGGCGCACACGGCGGCCACGGCCGCCGACACCAAGCGCAGCTTCCGCGGTCCGGCCGCCCGGCACGGCTCCTCCGGCGGCGGCGTACGGGTCAAGGCGGTCTGCGACTGCGGGCGCAACGTCCGGGTGGTCCCGTCCGTGCTGGCCCAGGCGCCGATCGTGTGCGGCGGCTGCATGAAGCCGTTCCGCATCCCCGAGGTCGCCGTTTCGGCGGCCGCCTCCTGAGCCCGCGGCCCCACGGCCGTACCGGGGCGGCGGTCGGGCGTGGGCCGTCGACGGGGCGGTGGCCCGGCGGCGTGCTGTCGCACGCCTCCGATCGCCCCTCCCCGTGAGAAGCGCCGCAGGCATGTGGCACAATGAACAGCTGTACTCGACAGTCGCATAGGACCCCTCTCTCCTCCGGCTGACGCGTCCATCGGGCACCCGAGTACCGCAACCCCACGTGGCATCTCATGTGCCCAACCACGTCAAGTTCAGGAGACACCACTCCAGTGGCAGTCAAGATCAAGCTCAAGCGCCTCGGCAAGATTCGCCAGCCGCACTACCGCATCGTCGTCGCCGACGCCCGCACCCGCCGTGACGGTCGCGCGATCGAAGAGATCGGTATCTACCACCCGACGTACAACCCGTCGCGCATCGAGGTCAACGCCGAGCGTGCGCAGTACTGGCTGTCCGTTGGCGCCCAGCCCACCGAGGCTGTTCTCGCCATCCTGAAGCTGACCGGTGACTGGCAGGCGCACAAGGGCCTCCCGGCCCCCGCGCCGCTGCTCCAGCCGGAGACGAAGGAGAGCAAGCGTCGCTCCTTCGACGAGTTCGCCAAGGCCCTCGAGGGCATCGGCGAGACCAAGGGCGAGGCCATCACCCAGAAGGCCAAGAAGGCCGACAAGAAGGCGGACGAGGCTGAGGCCGCCGCCGAGTCGACCGAGGCCTGATCATGCTCGAGGAGGCTCTTGAGCACCTCGTGAAGGGCATTGTGGACAACCCCGACGACGTGCAGGTCGCCTCGCGCAACCTGCGCCGCGGACAGGTGCTCGAGGTCCGGGTCCACCCGGACGACCTCGGGAAGGTGATCGGCCGCAACGGCCGCACCGCACGTGCGCTGCGTACCGTCGTGGGCGCCATCGGCGGCCGTGGGATCCGCGTCGACCTCGTCGACGTGGACCAGGTCCGCTGAGGATTTGAATCACCGGCACGGGCCGGGGAGGGCGTTCGTCGCCTTCCCCGGCCCGAGTCGTTTCTGCGCGTGAGCAGAGCGACCATTGATTGAGAAACCACGACGCAGAGGTACCGCCTCCGCGAGAGCGGCGGCGGTCCGGCCGTGAAAAGGGGAAGAGACGCACAGTGGAGCTGGTAGTCGCGCGGATCGGCCGCGCCCACGGGATCAAGGGTGAGGTCACCGTCGAGGTGCGGACGGACGAGCCGGAGCTCCGGCTCAGCCCCGGTGCCGTCCTGCGGACCGAACCGGCGTCGGCGGGTCCGCTGACCATCGAGACGGGCCGGGTGCACAGCAGCCGGCTCCTGCTCCGCTTCGCGGGCGTCAAGGACCGCACCGGCGCCGAGGCGCTGCGCAACATCCTGCTGATCGCCGACGTCGACCCGGCGGAGCTGCCGGAGGAGCCCGACGAGTACTACGACCACCAGCTGATGGACCTGGACGTGGTGCTCGAGGACGGCACCGAGGTCGGCCGGATCACCGAGATCTCCCACCTGCCCTCCCAGGACCTCTTCATCGTCGAGCGCCCGGACGGCAGCGAGGTCATGATCCCCTTCGTCGAGGAGATCGTCGCCGAGATCGACCTGGAGGAGCAGCGCTGCGTCATCACCCCGCCGCCCGGGCTGATCGACGACCGCGCCGAGATCGCGTCATCGCGTGACGCCGACGCCGGTGCAGGGGCCGAGGGCGGGGACGACGCCTGATGCGGCTGGACGTCGTCACGATCTTCCCCGAGTACCTGGAGCCGCTGAACGTCTCCCTCGTCGGCAAGGCGCGGGCGCGCGGCCAGCTCGACGTACACGTCCACGACCTGCGGGACTGGACGTACGACCGGCACAACACGGTCGACGACACCCCGTACGGCGGCGGACCGGGCATGGTCATGAAGACCGATCCGTGGGGCGAGGCCCTGGATTCGGCGCTGGCCGACGGCTACGAGTCCGGAGCCCGGGGTCCGGTCCTGGTCGTCCCGACGCCCAGCGGCCGCCCCTTCACCCAGGAACTGGCCGTCGAGCTCTCCGAGCGCCCCTGGCTCATCTTCACCCCGGCCCGGTACGAGGGCATCGACCGCCGCGTCATCGACGAGTACGCGACGCGGATGCCGGTCTACGAGGTGTCCATCGGCGACTACGTCCTGGCGGGCGGCGAGGCCGCGGTCCTGGTCGTCACGGAGGCCGTGGCCCGGCTCCTGCCGGGGGTGCTCGGCAACGCGGAATCGCACCGCGACGACTCCTTCGCGCCCGGCGAGATGGCCAACCTGCTGGAGGGCCCCGTGTACACCAAGCCCCCGCAGTGGCGGGGGCGCGGGATCCCCGAGGTGCTGCTCAGCGGCCACCACGGGAAGATCGCGCGGTGGCGCAGGGACGAGGCCTTCCGCCGGACGGCGCGCAACCGCCCGGACCTGATCGAGCGCTGCGAGGCCTCCGCCTTCGACAAGAAGGACCGGGAGATCCTGAGCATCCTGGGCTGGAAGCCCACCGCCGACGGCCGATTTTGGCGCAGGCCGCAGGCCGTGGAAGAATAGGCGGCTGCTGTGTGCTCGCGTACGCCCCTGCCACAGGGGGACCGTCGTCCGCGACGTGTCACGGCTCCCGAATTCTCTACGGAAATCCGCACCGGCGACCTGTGGCGTCGTGCGAAGAAAGCAGACGAAGAACATGTCTCACCTGCTCGATGGCGTCAACGCCGCCTCCCTGCGCACGGACGTCCCGGCCTTCCGCCCGGGTGACACGATCAACGTGCACGTCCGCGTGATCGAGGGCAACCGCTCCCGTATCCAGCAGTTCAAGGGCGTTGTCATCCGTCGCCAGGGCTCTGGCGTCTCCGAGACCTTCACCGTTCGCAAGGTCTCCTTCAGCGTCGGCGTCGAGCGCACCTTCCCCGTGCACTCCCCGATCTTCGAGAAGATCGAGCTCGTCACCCGCGGTGACGTGCGTCGCGCCAAGCTGTACTTCCTCCGTGAGCTCCGCGGCAAGGCCGCGAAGATCAAGGAGAAGCGCGACCGCTGATCTCCTCTCCGGGTCCACAGGCAGGCCGGATAGGCTCGCCCCCGATGGACACCGAAGCAGAGCTCACACAGCGCGGCCACTCCTCCCCCGAGCAGGGGGAGGAGGGGCCGCGTTCTGCGTTTTCCGGCCGGGGCGGACGCGCGTCGTCCTGGCGGCGGGCGGGGCTGCTCGGCGTGGCCTGCACCGTCTTCCTGCTGCTGTTCGCCAACTTCGTGGTCCAGCCGTTCCTGATCCCCAGCCGCTCGATGGAGCCGACCCTGAAGGTCGGGGACCGGGTCCTGGTCAACAAGCTGGCGTACCGTTTCGGCCAGGAGCCGAAGCGCGGGGACGTGGTCGTCTTCGACGGGACCGGCTCCTTCGTGCGCGAACGTCCCGCGGGCAACCCGGTCGGCGAGGCCGTCCACGGCGCGTTCTCGGCGCTCGGGCTCGCGGAGCCCTCGGAGACCGATTTCGTGAAGCGGGTCGTGGGCGTCGGCGGGGACGACGTGGTGTGCTGCGACGTGGCCGGCCGGATCAAGGTCAACGGGGTCGCGGTCGACGAGCCCTACCTCCACCCCGGTGACGCGCCCTCGGCGGTGCCCTTCCGGATCGTGGTCCCGCTGGGGACCCTGTGGGTCATGGGCGACCACCGCTCCCAGTCCCGTGACTCCCGGGACCACCTGGGGGAGCCGGGCGGCGGGATGGTGCCGGTGGAGAAGGTGATCGGACGGGCCGACTGGCTCGGTTGGCCGGTGACGCGCTGGGGCTCGCTGCCCGACGGCGCGGGGGCGTGGTCCCGGGTCGGCGGCGGCTCCCATGGGTAGCAGGGGACGCCCGAGGGGCGGTCGGGACAAGGGGCGCGGGGCGGAACCGGATCCGGCGGCGCGGCCCGCTCCTGAGCCTGACCCGGCCCCTTTCCCCGTGTCCGGGTCCGCGTCCGGGTCCGGGTCCGGGTCCGGGTCCGTCGGGGGTTCCGAGGAGGAACCCGCCGCGCCGGAGCCCGGTGGCCGGGCCGAGCGGCGGCGGCTGGCGCGCCGAGTCCGGCGGCGCCGGCGCACCCGCCGGGCGGGCGAGCTGCCGCTGCTGGTGGTCGTCGCCCTGTGCATCGCGCTGCTGCTCAAGACCTTCCTGGTGCAGGCGTTCTTCATCCCGTCCGGCTCGATGGAGCAGACGATCCGGATCGGTGACCGGGTGCTGGTGGACAAGCTCACCCCTTGGTTCGGCTCCAAGGTCGAACGCGGTGACGTCGTCGTGTTCAAGGACCCCGGAGGCTGGCTCAAGGGCGAGGCCGCCCAGCCGGACCAGGACCCGGCCGGGATCAAGCAGATCAAGGAGGCCCTGACCTTCATCGGCCTGCTGCCGTCCGCCGACGAACAGGACCTCATCAAGCGGGTCGTGGGCGTCGGCGGGGACACCGTGAAGTGCTGCGACGCGCGGGGCCGGGTGACCGTCAACGGCGCGCCGCTCGATGAGCCGTACGTGTCACCGGGCAACGCCCCCTCCGAGATCCGTTTCGAGGTGCACGTGCCGAAGGGACGGCTCTTCGTGATGGGCGACCACCGCGCCAATTCGGCCGACTCCCGCTACCACCTCGACGAGGCCTTCGACGGCACGATCGACGAGAACGGCGTGGTCGGCCAGGCGGTGGTGATCGCCTGGCCCTTCGACCACTGGCGCAGGCTGGAACAGCCGGCGACTTTCCTGTCGGTGCCGGATCCGGCGCGAACCGGTCGGCGGCGCGGGCGCCTTGGGCGCCGTCGGGGCACGGCGTTCGCATAGTGTGTCCTCGGTCTCCCGCGCCTTAGGGAACTCCCGCTCGTTAAGGGAGGGGAGGGCCCGTCGACCGATCCGGCGCGGGACGCGAATTCCGAACGAGGAGTGGATGTGGGGGACGTGGCGGTAGGCGCGCGGTCCGGACGCGATGAGGGCGAGGAGCGGCCGGACGATGCCGTCGAGCGCGAGACCGGTGCCGAGGCGGGCGATGCGGACGCGCGGCCGCAGCGTTCCTTCTGGAAGGAGCTCCCGCTCCTCATCGGTATCGCCCTCCTGCTGGCCCTGCTGATCAAGACCTTCCTGGTGCAGGCGTTCTCGATCCCGTCCGATTCGATGCAGAACACCCTGCAGCGCGGCGACCGGGTGCTGGTGGACAAGCTGACCCCGTGGTTCGGTTCGGAGCCCGAGCGCGGCGAGGTCGTCGTCTTCCACGATCCGGCGAGCTGGCTGGCGGGGGAGCCCACCCCGGAGCCGAACATCGTGCAGAAGGCCCTCAGCTGGATCGGCCTGATGCCGTCCGCCGAGGAGAAGGACCTGATCAAGCGGACCATCGCCATCGGCGGGGACACCGTGGAGTGCAAGAAGGGGGGACCGGTCGTCGTCAACGGCAAGGCGCTGGACGAGCCGTACATCTACCCCGGCAACACCGCCTGCGACGACGCCCCCTTCGGCCCGATCACCGTGCCCAAGGGCAAGATCTGGGTGATGGGCGACCACCGCCAGAACTCCCAGGACTCCCGCTACCACATGCAGGACTCCACCCAGGGCTTCGTGCCGGTCGACAAGGTCGTCGGGCGGGCCGTGGTGGTCGCGTGGCCGCTCACCCGCTGGGCCACCCTCCCGGTTCCGGACACCTTCGACCAGCCCGGCATCAACCACCAGGCGGCGGCGACCGCCCTCGGCCTCGGGGCCTCCGGCCTCGCCCCGGTCGGGCTCGGCCCGGCGGCGCTGGGCCTGACGGGCGCGGTGCCCGTGGTGCTGTGGCGCAGGAGGAGGCTGACTAGCGGGCGTACCGCCCGGTAGGGTGCCGCCCAGGTCGACGATCTCCGAGGCGGGGGCGCTGCAATGGGCGGAACACAGGCAAGACGCGGGACCACCGGTGGCCGCGGCGGCGTCGGCAACGTGTTGTCGGGGCTCGCCGTGGCCACCGGTTTCGTGCTCTTCCTCGGCGGCTTCGTCTGGGGGGCCCTGGTGTACCAGCCGTACACGGTGCCGACCGACTCGATGGTGCCGACGGTCCGGCCGAACGACCGGGTGCTGGCGCAGCGGATCGACGGCGGTCAGGTGCGCCGGGGCGACATCGTCGTCTTCACCGACACGGAGTGGAGCGGCTCGCCGATGGTCAAGCGGGTCGTGGCCGTGGGCGGCGACACCGTCCGCTGCTGCGACCAGGGCGGCCGGCTGACCGTGAACGGCAAGGAACTCGACGAGCCCTACCTCGACCGGGCGGGCAGCGCCGGGGCGGCGATCGGGACGGCCGGCGCCCCGTACGAGGTGAAGGTGCCCGAGGGCAACCTCTTCCTGCTCGGCGACCATCGCGGTGCCTCGCTCGACTCCCGCGCGCACCTCCAGGAGGCCGGCCAGGGCACCGTGCCCAGGTCGGCCGTGTCGGCCCGGGTCGACGCGCTGGCGTGGCCGTCGATGACCATGGTGGAGCGGCCGCGGGCGTACGCCTCGCTGCCCGGCGGGATCTCCGCGCCGGGACCGCTGCGGCTCCAGGTTGCGGCGGTGGTGGCCGGAGCCGCCCTGGTGGTGCTGGGGGCCGCCTACGGACCCCTCGTACGGATCCTGGGGCGCGGGCGGCGGGAGACCTCCGGTGCCCGCTGAGCCGGGCGCCGGCGGGCAGCCGGCCCCGGAGCTGCGGAAGGTCGCCCGGGTGGTCCTGCTGGACCCCGAGGACCGGATCCTGCTGCTGCACGGCTTCGAGCCGGACGATCCCGCCGCCGACTGGTGGTTCACGCCGGGCGGCGGACTGGAGGGCGACGAGAGCCGGGAGCAGGCCGCGCTGCGGGAACTCGCCGAGGAGACGGGGATCACAGAGGTCGAGCTGGGGCCGGTGCTGTGGCACCGCCAGTGCGTCTTCCCCTTCGACGGGAGGCGCTGGGAACAGGACGAGTGGTACTTCCTCGCCCGTACCGCCCGGACCGCGATCGAGATGGGCGGGCTCACCGAGCTGGAGCGGCGCAGCGTCGCGGGAGCGAGGTGGTGGACCTCCGAGGAACTGCTGGCGGCCCATGAGACGGTGTACCCGACCAGACTCGCCGAGCTGCTGCGCACGCTGCTCGACGACGGTCCTCCGGGTGCTCCGGTGGTCCTGGCCCCGGAAATCGTTTAGGGGCCCGTGACGCTGGCGCACAATAGGGGGACGCACGGCTGAAGGGGAACATGCCATGAGTGCCGAGGACCTCGAAAAGTACGAGACCGAGATGGAGCTGAAGCTCTATCGGGAGTACCGCGACGTCGTCGGGCTGTTCAAGTACGTGATCGAGACCGAACGCCGTTTCTACCTGACCAACGACTACGAGATGCAGGTGCACTCGGTCCAGGGGGAGGTCTTCTTCGAGGTCTCGATGGCGGACGCCTGGGTCTGGGACATGTACCGGCCCGCGCGTTTCGTCAAGCAGGTACGGGTGCTGACCTTCAAGGACGTGAACATCGAGGAGCTCAACAAGAGCGACCTCGAACTCCCGGGCGGCTGATCCGCCCCGCCCGCTCACCCCTGGGGGTGAGCGGGTTTTCCACATCGCCCCGGTTGTCCACCAAGATCCACTCGGTGCGTCCGGACACGGGAACCTCGGTGCCGGAGGTGGTGCCGGATGAACGCGAAGGGCGTGGCACGACAGGCGCTGGGACGCTACGGCGAGGATCTCGCCGTGCGGAGGCTGACCGAGTCGGGGATGACGGTGATCGCCCGGAACTGGCGGTGCCGGGCCGGGGAGGTCGACATCATCGCGCGGGACGGGGACGCCCTCGTCCTGTGCGAGGTCAAGACGCGCCGCCAGGGGGTCTTCGAGCACCCCATGGCCGCGGTCCGGGCCGCCAAGGCCGAGCGGCTGCGCCGGCTCGCCGGGCGCTGGCTCGCCGATCACGGCGGGCCACCCCCGGGCGGGGTGCGGATCGACCTCGTCGGAGTGCTGCTGCCGCGCCGTGGTGCGCCGCAGGTGGAGCACGTCAGGGGGGTGGCCTGATGGGTTTCGCGCGGGCCTGCTCGGTGGCCCTGGTGGGCGTCGAGGGCGTGGTGGTCGAGGTCCAGGCCGACCTGGAGCCGGGGGTCGCCGCCTTCACCCTGGTGGGGCTGCCCGACAAGACCCTGGTCGAGAGCCGGGACCGGGTGCGGGCCGCCGTGGTGAACTCCGGCGCCCAGTGGCCGCAGAAGAAGCTCACGGTCGGGCTCAGCCCGGCGTCCGTACCTAAGGCGGGCGCCCATTTCGACCTCGCCGTCGCCGTCGCGGTGCTGGGCGCCGCCGAGGTGGTCGACCCCGGGGCGATCGCCGACCTCGTGCTCATCGGAGAGCTGGGCCTCGACGGCCGGGTCCGCCCGGTGCGGGGGATCCTGCCCGCGGTGCTCGCCGCCGCCGAGGCCGGGTACCGGCAGGTGGTGGTGCCCGAGCAGTGCGCCGGTGAGGCCGGTCTGGTCCCGGACGTCGCGGTGCTCGGGGTGCGCAGCCTGCGGCAGCTGATCGCCGTCCTGACCGACGGGGCGGTGCCCGACGAGGAACCGCCGGACCGGCCGGGACGCCCCGACCCGATACTGGCGGGGCTGGTGGTGCCGGGCGCCGGACTCGGTACGGGCCTGGCCCGGGGCGGGGGTGACGCCGTGGACGTTCCCGACCTCGCCGACGTCGCCGGCCAGTACGCGGCCCGCCGGGCCCTGGAGGTGGCCGCCTCGGGGGGCCACCACCTCTTCCTCAGCGGGCCGCCCGGCGCGGGCAAGACGATGCTGGCCGAGCGGCTGCCGTGGCTCCTGCCCCCGCTCGACCGGCAGGACTCCCTGGAGGTGAGCGCCGTCCACTCCGTCGCGGGGATCCTGCCGCCCGGCGAACCCCTGGTCGGGCGGCCCCCGTACTGCGCCCCGCACCACTCCGCGACGATGCAGTCCCTGGTCGGCGGCGGCGCCGGGATCCCCCGGCCCGGGGCGGTCTCGCTGGCCCACCGGGGAGTGCTGTTCCTCGACGAGGCCGCGGAGTTCAGCGGGAAGGTGCTGGACGCCCTGCGGCAGCCCCTCGAAGCGGGGCACGTGGTCATCGCACGTGCCGCCGGGGTGGTGCGGCTGCCGGCCCGCTTCCTGATGGTCCTCGCCGCGAACCCCTGCCCGTGCGGGCGGCACACCCTGCACGGCGCCGACTGCGAATGTCCGGCCGCCGTGGTCCGCCGCTACCAGGCCCGGTTGTCGGGGCCGCTGCTGGACCGGGTCGACCTGCGGGTCGGGGTCGAGCCCGTGACCCGCTCCGACCTCCTCGGGCAGGGCGGCAGGGGGGAGAGCACCGCGACCGTCGCCGCCCGGGTCCGCGAGGCCCGCGACCGGGCCGCCGCCCGGCTCGCCGACACGCCCTGGCGGCTGAACTCCGAGGTGCCCGGGCACGAGTTGCGCACCCGCTGGCCGGCCGGCCCCGGGGCGCTGGCCCGGGCCGAGCGGGACATGGAGCGCGGACTGCTGACCGCGCGGGGCCTGGACCGGGTGTTACGGGTCGCCTGGACCGTGGCCGACCTGCGCGGCCGCGACCGCCCCGACGCGCTGGACGTGACCGTCGCGCTGGAACTGCGCACCGGGATCGCCCGCGGGGCGGCCATGGACGCGGGGGCGCGGCGGTGACCGCCGACGGGGCGGAGGCCGCAGCGGAGGCCGGGGCGGAGGTGCTGGCGCGGGTCGCGCTGACCCGGGTGCTGGAACCGGGGGACGAGTGCGGGGGCCGGTGGCTGCGCGAGCACGGGGCCGTCGGGCTGATGCGGCTCCTGACCGGCGACGGCCCGGAGTCCGGCGCGCTGACCGGGGTCGGACCCGAGCGGCTCGACGGGTACCGCGGACGGGCCGCCCTCGCCGACCCCCGGCGGGACCTCGCGGAGGCCGCCGCGGCGGGCTGCCGGTTCGTCCCGCCGGGTTCGGCGGAGTGGCCGACCCAGCTGGACGACCTCGGGGACGCCCGGCCCGTCGGGCTCTGGCTACGGGGCGGCGCCGACCTGCGGACCTGGGCCCTGCGTTCGGTCGCCGTGGTCGGGGCCCGCGCGTGCACCCCGTACGGGGCCCACATGGCGCAGACCCTCGCCGCCGGGCTCGCAGAGCGCGGCTGGGTGGTGGTCTCCGGCGCCGCGTACGGGATCGACGGCGCCGCGCACCGGGGCGCCCTCGGCACCGGCGGCGCCACCGTCGCGGTGCTGGCCTGCGGAGTGGACGTGAGCTACCCCCGCGGACACGCCGGGCTCCTCGGCCGGATCGCCCGTCAGGGGCTGGTGCTGGGGGAGCTGCCGCCCGGCGGCAACCCCACCCCGAGCCGTTTCGTCCTGCGCAACCGGGTCATCGCCGCCCTCACCCGGGGCACCGTGGTCGTCGAGGCGGCCCACCGCAGCGGCTCGCTGGTCACCGCCCGCCGGGCCCAGCGGCTCGGCCGCCTCACCATGGGCGTCCCCGGCCCCGCCACCAGCGGCCTCTCCGCCGGAGTGCACGAACTGCTGCGAGGCGAGGCACAGCTCGTCACGGACGCCGCCGAGGTGGTGGAACTGGTCGGCGACATCGGCGAGCTGGCACCCGTGCGCCGCGGACCGGTGCTCGCCCGCGACCTCCTTCCCCCGGACACCGTCCGCGTGCTCGACGCGCTCCCGGCCGGCCGGCCCGCGCGGCTGGAGGAGATCTCCCTCGCCGCGGCCACCGGCACCGATGAAGTCATCGGCAGACTGTACGAACTTCACTCTCTGGGGTTCGTCGAACGGCAGGGCGACGACTGGCGGTTGACCCCGCGCCCGCCACGAGAGGGGGCGCAATCCCGGGCCACCCGGCGAGGCGGTCATTGACCTGGGGCGTTCCGGTGAAAGAGTGAAGGCGATGAGAGACGCGGTCTTCCCGGTGGCAGCCGCCGGGGCCGAGCGCCAGGCGCCGGTCCCGGGCCGCCCGTGCGGGTCCGGGCGCCGCTGCGCCCCCGCGCCATCCCGTACTCTTCGCGCACCGCGACACTTCCGTCACGCTACGCTCCCAAGGAATCCGGCTCCGGCAAAGGCGAAGCATGCCCCAGCACACCTCAGGGTCCGACCGCGCTGCGGTGCCCCCCGCTGCCCGTGGCAGCGTGCGGTCCACCGCGCCCTCGTCCCTGGAGGTGCTCTGGCGCTCATACAAGGACTCGGGCGACGAACGGCTGCGGGAGCAGCTGATCCTGCACTACTCGCCGCTGGTGAAGTACGTGGCGGGCCGGGTCAGCGTCGGCCTGCCGCCCAACGTGGAACAGGCCGACTTCGTCTCCTCCGGGGTCTTCGGCCTGATCGACGCGATCGAGAAGTTCGACATCGAACGGTCCATCAAGTTCGAGACGTACGCCATCACCCGGATCCGCGGCGCGATGATCGACGAGCTGCGGGCGCTCGACTGGATCCCGCGCTCCGTGCGGCAGAAGGCACGGGCCGTGGAGCGCGCCTACGCCACCCTGGAGGCCCAGCTGCGGCGGACCCCGACGGAGGGCGAGGTGGCGGGTGAGATGGGGATCGGGGTGGAGGAACTCCACACGGTCTTCAGTCAGTTGTCCCTGGCCAACGTGGTCGCCCTCGAAGAGCTGCTGCACGTCGGCGGGGAGGGCGGCGACCGGCTCTCCCTCATGGACACCCTGGAGGACCACGCCGCCGACGACCCGGTCGAGGTGGCCGAGGACCGGGAACTGCGCCGACTGCTCGCACGGGCGATCAACACGCTCCCCGAGCGGGAGAAGACGGTCGTGACCCTCTACTACTACGAGGGCCTCACCCTCGCCGAGATCGGCAACGTGCTGGGCGTGACCGAGAGCCGCGTCAGCCAGATC
Source organism: Streptomyces sp. NPDC004667 (assembly GCF_040609475.1). Classification (NCBI taxonomy): domain Bacteria; kingdom Bacillati; phylum Actinomycetota; class Actinomycetes; order Kitasatosporales; family Streptomycetaceae; genus Streptomyces; species Streptomyces sp. NPDC004667. Next base: position 30,452 of record NZ_JBEXKC010000052.1, read on the forward strand.
CACACCAAGTCCGTGCTCCAGCTGAGGGCCAAGCTCGCCGACGTCGGCCGCTGACCCGGCACGGGCCTTGCACACCCTCCGTACAGTGGTGACGTGCCCAGGATTCGAGCGGCCTCCGTGGCCGAGCACCGGTCGATGCAGCGCGGCGCCCTGTTGGACGCGGCGCGCTCCCTGCTGTCCGAAGGCGGGACGGAAGCCCTGACCTTTCCCGCCCTCGCGGAGCGGACCGGGCTCGCCCGGTCCTCCGTGTACGAGTACTTCCGGTCGCGCGCGGCCGTGGTCGAAGAGCTGTGCGCGGTGGACTTCCCCGTGTGGGCCGCCGAGATCGAGGCCGCCATGGAGGCGGCGCCGACGCCCGAGGCCAAGATCGAGGCGTACGTGCGCAGCCAGCTCGCCCTGGTGGGGGACCGCCGGCACCGGGCGGTGGTGGCGATCTCCGCCAGCGAGCTGGACGCGGGCGCGCGGGAGAAGATCCGCGCCGCGCACGGCGGCCTGGTCGCGATGGTCGTCGAGGCCCTCGGCGCCCTGGGCCACACGGAACCGCGACTGGCCGCGATGCTGCTGCAGGGCGTCGTGGACGCCGCGGTGCGCCGGATCGAGCTCGGCGCGGCCGAGGAACCCGGCGTGGTGACCGAGGCCGCCGTCGCCATGGCCCTGCGGGGCGTGCGCGGCTAGGAGGCCGAGGTCGGGGTCCCGTCCGGCTGGGGCCCGGCCGTCGGCAGGAGGCGGGGCGTGGGGCGGGGGAGCAGGGTCAGCGGGTCGAGATAGGTGTTCTCCCCGGCCAGCAGGCCCCAGTGCAGGCACGGGGCCGGGCAGTGCGAGCCGGCCGTGAGGACCGCGACCTCCTGGCCCGCCGTGACCTCCTCCCCCTCCGCGACCAGCGGCCGCACCGGCTCGTAGGTCGTGCGCAGGCCCCCGGGGAGGGTGAGCGAGAGCACCCCGCGGCCCGCGACCTGCCCGGCGTAGTGCACCCGGCCCGGTCCGACCGCCCGTACCCGCGCCCCCACCGGAGCGGCGAGGTCCACCCCGCGGTGGCCGGCCGCGTAGGGCGTCGGCGGCGGATCCCACCAGCGCGCCACGGACAGCGGCGGGGGCAGCGGCCGGACCGCCGGGACGGGGTCGGGGACCGGGGCCGGGACGAGGGTCCGGGGCAGCGCGGGGGCCAGCGCGAGCAGCAGGGTGAGCAGCAGTGTCGTCATGTCCACAGGCTCCCGCGCACACGGTCGCGGGCGGCCGCGCCTGTGGATGGCCGAAAGGGTGTGGACAACGGCGTCACCCGGCATACCGCCGGGTCCCGTACACTTCTTGTGGCGATCCGGGTCACCGGGTCGACTTCGCACGCCCCAGCATCGGCCGGATCCGGCCTGGTGAAAGCGTCTCTCGGTCCCTCTTCGGGGCAGGGCGCGGCGGGGCGTCAGGAACCAAACCGAGAAAACAAGGAGATGGCCATGGCCGTCGTAACGATGCGGGAGCTGCTGGAAAGCGGCGTCCACTTCGGTCACCAGACCCGTCGCTGGAACCCGAAGATGAAGCGCTTCATCTTCACCGAGCGCAACGGCATCTACATCATCGACCTGCTCCAGTCGCTGTCGTACATCGACCGCGCCTACGAGTTCGTGAAGGAGACCGTCGCGCACGGTGGCTCCATCATGTTCGTCGGTACGAAGAAGCAGGCCCAGGAGGCCATCGCCGAGCAGGCGACGCGTGTCGGCATGCCGTACGTCAACCAGCGTTGGCTCGGTGGCATGCTCACCAACTTCTCCACCGTCTACAAGCGCCTCCAGCGTCTGAAGGAGCTTGAGGCGATCGACTTCGAGGACGTCGCCGCCTCGGGTCTCACCAAGAAGGAGCTCCTGGTCCTCTCCCGCGAGAAGACCAAGCTGGAGAAGACCCTCGGTGGTATCCGCGAGATGTCGAAGGTTCCCAGCGCCGTCTGGATCGTCGACACCAAGAAGGAGCACATCGCGGTCGGTGAGGCGCGCAAGCTGCACATCCCCGTGGTCGCGATCCTCGACACCAACTGCGACCCCGACGAGGTCGACTACAAGATCCCGGGCAACGACGACGCGATCCGCTCCGTCACCCTGCTCACCCGCGTGATCGCCGACGCCGTCGCCGAGGGCCTCATCGCCCGCTCCGGCGCTGCGACCGGTGACTCGAAGCCGGGCGAGAAGGCCGCCGCCGAGCCGCTCGCCGAGTGGGAGCGCGACCTGCTCGAGGGTGAGAAGAAGGCCGACGACGCCGAGGCCCCCGCGGCCGACGCCGCCGTCGAGGCCCCGGCCGCCGAGGCTGTCGAGGCTCCGGCCGCCGACGCCGAGCAGGCCTGACCCACTGAGTGGGCCCGGCGTTCATCCGCCGGGCACTCGCAGCACGGACGATGACGGCGGGGGAGCCGCGCCACGAGCGCGGCGCCTCCGCCGTTCACCCGTAGATCTACGACTTCGAGAGAGAATCACAGACTCATGGCGAACTACACCGCCGCTGACGTCAAGAAGCTCCGCGAGCTCACCGGCGCCGGCATGCTGGACTGCAAGAACGCGCTCGTCGAGGCCGACGGTGACGTCACCAAGGCCAACGAGATCCTGCGCGTCAAGGGCCTGAAGGGTGTCGCCAAGCGCGAGGGCCGTTCCGCCGAGAACGGTGCCGTCACCTCCCTGATCGCCGCCGACGCCACCTCCGGTGTCCTCGTCGAGCTCAAGTGCGAGACCGACTTCGTCGCGAAGAGCCCGAAGTTCCTGGCCGTCGCCGACCAGCTCGCCGCCCACGTGGCCGCCAGCAAGCCCGCGGACATCGAGGCGCTGCTCGCGTCCGAGATCGAGGCCGGCAAGACCGTCCAGGCGTTCGTGGACGAGGCCAACGCCAACCTCGGCGAGAAGATCGTCCTGGACCGCTTCGCGGCGTACGAGGGTGCCTTCGTGGCCTCCTACATGCACCGCACCATGCCCGACCTGCCCCCGCAGATCGGTGTCCTGGTCGAGCTGGACAAGGCCGACGCCGACCTGGCCAAGGGCATCGCCCAGCACATCGCCGCGTTCGCGCCGAAGTACCTCACCGCCGAGGACGTCCCGGCCGAGATCGTCGAGTCCGAGCGCCGCGTCGCCGAGGAGACCACCCGCGCCGAGGGCAAGCCCGAGGCCGCGATCGCCAAGATCGTCGAGGGTCGCGTCAACGGCTTCTTCAAGGACGCCACGCTGCTCGGCCAGCCGTACGCCCTGGACAACAAGAAGTCCGTCCAGAAGGTTCTGGACGAGGCCGGTGTCACCCTGAAGCGCTTCACCCGCATCAAGGTCGGCATCTGAGTCCGTCCGTACGCGACGGACACCGGACCCCGGTAGGGTCTGAAGCAGTCGTCCGCGCTCGCGCGAGGCGACCGCAGATCTGACGAGGAGGCCATTGCCGTAGAGGGAACCGCAAGGACCCACCGGCAATGGCCTTCTTCGTATGTGCACGAGGAGATCTCCATGAATCAGGGCGTGGACACCCACACCGCTTCCGACGACAAGAGCGACCACGAGAAGAAGGGTCGCCGCTTCATGCTGAAGCTCTCCGGCGAAGCCTTCTCAGGCGGCGGCGGGCTGGGTGTCGACCCTGACGTCGTGCACGCCATCGCCCGCGAGATCGCGGCCGTGGTCCGAGACGGCGCCGAGATCGCGATCGTCATCGGCGGCGGCAACTTCTTCCGCGGCGCCGAGCTGCAGCAGCGCGGTATGGACCGGGCCCGGTCCGACTACATGGGCATGCTCGGCACCGTCATGAACTGCCTCGCCCTCCAGGACTTCCTGGAGAAGGAAGGCATCGACAGCCGCGTCCAGACCGCCATCACCATGGGCCAGGTAGCGGAGCCGTACATCCCGCTGCGCGCCGTCCGGCACCTGGAGAAGGGCCGCGTCGTGATCTTCGGCGCCGGCATGGGCATGCCCTACTTCTCCACCGACACCACGGCCGCCCAGCGTGCCCTGGAGATCGACGCCGAAGCCCTCCTCATGGGCAAGAACGGCGTCGACGGGGTCTACGACTCCGACCCGAAGACCAACCCGGACGCGGTGAAGTTCGACGCGCTGGAGTACAGCGAGGTGCTGTCCCGGGACCTCAAGGTCGCCGACGCCACGGCCATCACGCTGTGCCGCGACAACGCGCTTCCGATCCTGGTCTTCGAACTCCTCGCCGAGGGCAATATCGCCCGCGCCGTCAAGGGTGAGAAGATCGGCACGCTCGTGAGCGACCAGGGCACCCGGGTCTGAGCCCCACCGAGGCCCGGCTCCGGCCGGGCCCGGTCCGGGCGGCTCGTACCGCCCCGCCCGCCTGAACCATCCAAATCTGACATGCAGGAGCACGTGGTGATCGAAGAAATCCTCCTCGAGGCCGAGGAGAAGATGGAGAAGGCCGTCGTCGTCGCCAAGGAGGACTTCGCCGCGATTCGCACGGGCCGTGCGCACCCGGCGATGTTCAACAAGATCGTGGCGGACTACTACGGTGCCATCACGCCCATCAACCAGCTTGCCTCCTTCGCGGTTCCCGAGCCGCGCATGGCGATCGTGACGCCGTTCGACGCGTCCGCGCTGCGCAACATCGAGCAGGCGATCCGCGACTCCGACCTCGGTGTCAACCCGAGCAACGACGGCCGCATCATCCGGGTGACCTTCCCGGAGCTCACCGGTGAGCGCCGCAAGGAGTACATCAAGGTCGCGCGCACCAAGGCCGAGGACTCCAAGGTCTCCATCCGTTCCGTGCGCCGCAAGGCCAAGGACGCCCTCGACAAGCTCGTCAAGGACAAGGAAGCCGGCGAGGACGAGGTGCGCCGCGCGGAGAAGGAGCTCGACGACACCACCGCGAAGTACGTCGCGCAGGTGGACGAGCTGCTCAAGCACAAGGAATCCGAGCTGCTCGAGGTCTGATGAACGACTCTCCCTGGGCCGCCGAGCCGGTGGCGGCGGGTCCCGCATACGATGCGCTGGTGGGCCCGCAGACTCGGCCCATGTCCATCGTGCCCGATGCCGCCGGCCGTGATTTCGACGACCGGGAAGCACGCGATCGGGGGGCCGCCGCCTTCGGCGGCCCCCCGTTCCGCGCCGAGACGCCGCCGCAGGAGCCCATGCCCAGCCCCCCGCCTCCGCCTTCGCAGGTACCGCAGGACGCCTCCCCGCCGCCGCAGAAGAAGCGCGCGGGGCGGGATCTGCGTGCCGCCATAGGGGTCGGCGTCGGCCTCGGCGCGGTGATCTTCGCTTCGCTGTTCATCGTCAAGGCCGTCTTCGTCGGTGTGATCGTCGTCGCCGTCGTCGTCGGCCTGTGGGAGCTCACCTCCCGGCTCCAGGAGAAGAAGGGCATCAAGGCCCCGCTCGTCCCGCTCGCGGTCGGCGGCGCGGCCATGGTGATCGCCGGATACGTCCGGGGGGCCGAGGGCGCCTGGGTGGCCATGGCGCTCACGGCGCTGGCCGTGCTCGTCTGGCGGATGACCGAAGCGCCCGAGGACTACCTCAAGGACGTCACGGCGGGCGTCTTCGCGGCGTTCTACGTGCCCTTCCTGGCCACGTTCGTCGCGATGCTGCTCACCGCCGACGACGGTCCCCAGCGGGTGGTGACCTTCCTGGTCCTGACGGTGGTCAGCGACACGGGGGCCTACGCGGTCGGCTGGCGCTTCGGCAAGACCAAGCTCGCCCCGCGCATCAGCCCCGGCAAGACCCGCGAGGGACTCTTCGGGGCGGTGGCCTTCGCGATGGCGGCCGGCGCGCTGTGCATGGAGTTCCTGGTCGACGGCGGCGCCTGGTGGCAGGGCCTGGTGCTGGGCCTGGCTGTCGCGGTCAGCGCCACCCTGGGTGACCTGGGCGAGTCGATGATCAAGCGCGACCTGGGCATCAAGGACATGGGCACCCTGCTCCCGGGCCACGGCGGCATCATGGACCGGCTCGACTCGCTGCTGCCGACCGCTCCGGTCGTCTGGCTGCTGCTGGCGGCCTTCGTGGGCACGGGCTGACCTGCGAAAAAGCCGGGCGATACGCCGGGCGGTTACTCTTGGAAGGCGCGCTGCTTCTGCGGCGCGCCTTTCGTCTTACAAGGAGTACCCGCCATGGCCCGCCCCGTTCCGGGAGAGCTCACCTTCGTCGCCCCTCGTGGGGCCAAGAAGCCGCCCCGGCACCTCGCCGACCTGACCCCGGCCGAGCGCCGGGAGGCCGTGGCCGCGATCGGTGAGAAGCCGTTCCGGGCCAAGCAGCTCTCCCAGCACTACTTCGCCCGCTACGCGCACGACCCGGCCGAGTGGACCGACATCCCCGCCGCGTCGCGCGAGAAGCTCCAGCAGGAGCTGCTGCCGGAGCTGATGAACGTCGTCCGGCACATCAGCTGCGACGACGACACCACCCGCAAGACCCTGTGGAAGCTGCACGACGGCACGCTCGTCGAGTCCGTGCTGATGCGCTACCCCGACCGGGTGACCATGTGCATCTCCTCGCAGGCCGGCTGCGGCATGAACTGCCCGTTCTGCGCCACCGGCCAGGCGGGCCTGGACCGCAACCTGTCCACGGCCGAGATCGTGCACCAGATCGTCGACGGCATGCGCGCGCTGCGCGACGGCGAGGTCCCCGGTGGCCCGGCCCGGCTCTCCAACATCGTCTTCATGGGCATGGGCGAGCCGCTGGCCAACTACAAGCGGGTCGTCGGCGCCATCCGCCGCCTCACCGACCCGGAGCCCGACGGCCTGGGCCTGTCGCAGCGCGGCATCACCGTCTCCACCGTCGGCCTGGTCCCGGCCATGCTGCGCTTCGCCGACGAGGGCTTCAAGTGCCGCCTCGCCGTCTCGCTGCACGCGCCGGACGACGAGCTGCGCGACACCCTGGTCCCGGTGAACACCCGCTGGAAGGTCCGCGAGGTCCTCGACGCGGCCTGGGAGTACGCCGAGAAGTCCGGCCGGCGCATCTCCATCGAGTACGCGCTGATCCGCGACATCAACGACCAGGCCTGGCGCGGTGACCTCCTCGGCCGCCTGCTCAAGGGCAAGCGCGTGCACGTCAACCTGATCCCGCTGAACCCGACCCCGGGCTCGAAGTGGACCGCGTCGCGTCCCGAGGACGAGAAGGCCTTCGTCGAGGCCATCGCCCGGCACGGCGTGCCCGTGACCGTACGCGACACCCGTGGCCAGGAGATCGACGGCGCGTGCGGCCAGCTGGCCGCCTCCGAGCGCTAGGTTCCGGCCGCGACCGCCCGTAATCGGCCACGAGGTACCCTGTGGCCGGACAACTTCATCATTCCGACAGGGGAGCGCCACAGCGCTGAGAGTGCGGTAACCGTCATCCGCAGACCCTCTGAACCTCGCCCCGGTCATTCGGGGTAGGAAGTTCGGTCATCACTCAAGCTGTTGCGCCCTGCCCGGCGTCCGCTCCCACAGAGCGCCGGGCAGGGCCGCGTCTTCTCCTGGACATCCCAGGAGGAATTCACCAGTGAGCACCACCAAGAAGATCGCGGGCGCGGCGCTCGTGGCCGCGCTGGGCGTCGGCACGCTCAGCGCCTGCGGCGGCGACGCCAAGGACAAGCCGGCGGGCGCGAGCGACGCCCCGAAGTCCAAGACGATCACCCTCGTCTCCCACGACTCCTTCAACGTGACCGACACGGTCCTCAAGGAGTTCGAGCAGCAGAGCGGCTACACCGTCAAGGTCCTGAAGTCCGGCGACGCGGGCGCCGCCCTGAACCAGGAGATCCTCACCAAGGGCTCCCCGCGCGGCGACGTCTTCTTCGGCGTCGACAACACGCTCCTCTCGCGCGCCCTCGACAACGGGATATTCACCCCGTACCAGGCCAAGGGCCTGGACCAGGTCAAGCCGGAGTTCGTGCTCGACCAGCAGCACCGTGTCACCCCGGTCGACTCGGGTGACATCTGCGTCAACTACGACAAGGCCTACTTCGCCGACAAGAAGATCGCCCCGCCGCAGACGCTGGACGACCTGACCAAGCCGGAGTACAAGAACCTGCTGGTCACCGAGAACGCCGCGACCTCCTCGCCCGGCCTCGGCTTCCTCCTCGCCTCCGTCGGCAAGTACGGCGAGGACGGCTGGAAGGACTACTGGAGCAAGCTCAAGGCCAACGGCGTCGAGGTCGTCGACGGCTGGGAGCAGGCCTACAACGAGCGCTTCTCCGGCTCCGCGGGCGGCAAGAAGGCCAAGGGCGACCGTCCGCTGGTCGTCTCCTACGCCTCCAGCCCGCCGGTCGAGGTCCTCTACGGCGAGCCGCAGCCGGCCGAGGCCCCCACGGGCGTGGCCACCGGCACCTGCTTCCGCCAGGTCGAGTTCGCGGGCCTGCTCAAGGGCGCGAAGAACGAGGAGGGCGGCAAGGCGCTCATCGACTTCCTGGTGGGCAAGAAGTTCCAGGAGGACATGCCGCTCCAGATGTTCGTGAACCCGGTGATCAAGGACGCGAAGCTGCCGGAGGTGTTCACGAAGCACGGCGTGGTCGTCGAGAAGCCGGAGACGGTCGCCCCCGACGCCATCGCCAAGAACCGTGACCAGTGGGTCAAGGCATGGTCCTCGCTCGTCGTGAAGTAGTGCGGGACGCCTCCCCGAAGGAGGGCGGGCGCGCCACCGCCGTCAGGTTCGCCCTGATGGCGGTGCCGCTCGCCTTCTTCGGGCTGTTCTTCGCCTATCCCGTCGCCGCGATTGTGGGGCGCGGGCTGAAGACGGACGAGGGCTGGCAGTTCGGGCGCGTCGGCGAGGTCCTGGCCAGGCCCGACATCGCGGGCGTCCTGTGGTTCACCACGTGGCAGGCGTTCGCCTCCACCGTCCTCACCCTGCTCATCGCCCTTCCCGCCGCGTACGTCTTCGCGCGCTTCGAGTTCCCCGGCAAACAGCTGCTGCGGGCGCTGGTCACCGTGCCGTTCGTGCTGCCCACCGTGGTGGTCGGATCGGCCTTCCTGGCGTTGGTGGGGCGGGGCGGACTGCTCGACGAACTGTGGGGCGTCCGGCTGGACACCACCGTCTGGGCGATCCTGCTCGCCCACGTCTTCTTCAACTACGCCGTCGTCGTCCGGACGGTCGGCGGGCTGTGGGCCCAGCTGGACCCGCGCCAGGAGGAGGCCGCCCGGGTCCTGGGCGCGGGACGGTTCGCCGCCTGGCGGCGGGTGACGCTGCCCGCGCTGGGCCCGGCGGTGGCCGCGGCTTCGCTGATGGTGTTCCTGTTCACCTTCACCTCCTTCGGCGTCGTGCAGATCCTGGGCGGGCCCGCGTACTCCACGCTGGAGGTGGAGGTCTACCGGCAGACCGCGCAGCTCCTGGACCTGCCGACGGCCGCGGTGCTGACGATGGTCCAGTTCGCCGCCGTCGGCCTGATCCTCGCCGTGCACGCCCGGACCGTGCGCCGGCGCGAGGGCGCACTGCGGCTCGTGGACCCGGCGCACACCGCGCACCGCCCGCGCGGCTGGGCCCAGCGGAGCCTCCTCGGCGGGGTGCTGCTGACCGTGGCGCTGCTGATCGTGGCCCCGCTGGCCGTGCTGGTGGAGCGGTCCTTCGACGCGCCCGGCGGGTACGGGCTCGGCTTCTACCGGGCGCTGCAGGACGCGGGCTCCGGTGGCGGAACGTTTCTGGTGCCGCCGCTGGAGGCCATCTGGAACTCCCTGCAGTACGCGCTGGCCGCCACCGCCATCGCCCTGTTCGTCGGAGGGCTCGCGGCTGCGGCGCTGACCCGTCGCGGAGGCCGGTTCGTGCGGGGCTTCGACGCGCTGCTGATGCTCCCCCTCGGCGTGTCCGCCGTGACGGTGGGCTTCGGCTTCCTGATCACGCTGGACGAGCCGCCGCTGGACCTGCGGACCTCGTGGATCCTGGTGCCGCTGGCGCAGGCGCTCGTCGGCGTGCCGTTCGTCGTGCGGACCATGCTGCCCGTGCTGCGGGCCGTGGACGGGCGGCTGCGGGAGGCGGCGGCCGTGCTCGGGGCGTCGCCGCTGCGGGCCTGGCGGGAGGTGGACCTGCCGCTGGTGCGGCGGGCGCTGCTGATCGCCGCGGGCTTCGCCTTCGCCGTCTCGCTCGGGGAGTTCGGGGCGACGGTGTTCATCGCCCGGCCGGACCACCCGACGCTGCCGGTGGCGGTGGCCCGGCTGCTGGGGCGGGCCGGGGAGATGAACTACGGGCAGGCGATGGCCCTGAGCACGATTTTGATGCTGGTGTGCGCGGTGTCCCTGCTGCTGCTGGAACGGCTGCGACCCGCCACGACCTCGGGAGAGTTCTGATGACCCTGCTCCGGCTCGACGGCGTGTCGGTCCGCTTCGGCGACCGGGCCGTCGTGGACGAGGTGGACCTGGAGGTCGCCGAGCACGAGATCGTCTGCGTGCTGGGGCCGAGCGGCAGCGGCAAGTCCACCCTGCTGCGGGTGGTCGCCGGGCTCCAGGCCGTGTCCGGCGGGCGGGTGCTGCTCGGCGACGCGGACCAGGCGGCGGTACCGGTGCACCGGCGCGGGGTCGGTCTCATGTTCCAGGACCACCAGCTGTTCCCGCACCGGGACGTCGGCGGGAACGTCGCCTTCGGACTGCGGATGCGGGGTGCCTCCGGCGGGTCCGCGGCCGCCCGGGTCGCGGAGCTGCTGGAGCTGGTCGGCCTTCCGGGCGCCGGGCGCCGGGCGGTGGCCTCGCTGTCGGGCGGTGAGCAGCAGCGGGTGGCCCTGGCCCGGGCGCTGGCCCCCTCGCCGCGGCTGCTGATGCTGGACGAGCCGCTGGGACAGCTCGACCGGGGGCTGCGGGAGCGGCTCGTCGTGGAACTGCGCTCCCTGTTCTCCCGCCTCGGCACCACCGTGCTCGCCGTCACCCACGACCAGGGCGAGGCCTTCGCGCTGGCCGACCGGGTCGTGGTCATGCGCGACGGGCGCATCGCGCAGGCCGGGACGCCGCTGGAGGTCTGGGAGCGGCCGGCGTCCGAGTTCGTGGCGCGCTTCCTCGGCTTCGAGAACGTGGTCCCGGCCACCGTGTCCGCTGGCGCGGCCGCGACCCCGTGGGGGAAGGTCCCGGTCCCCGCCGGGGCGCCGGAGGGCGAGCGGCGGCTGCTGATCCGCCCAGCCGGCGTACGTCTGGGAGCGGACGGCCTGAGCTGCGAGGTGGCCTCGCGCACCTTCCGGGGCACCCATGTGGCCCTGCTGCTGAGGCCCGAGGAGGGGCCGGTACTGGAGGCCGAGTGCGGCCTCGCGGGGGCTCCGGCCGTGGGTGACCGGGTCCGGGTGACCTTCGCCCCGTCCGAGGTGGTCGTCCTGCCGGGCGGGCCCTGAGGGCCGTGGCCCGCGGGGCCCGCCCGGCCCTCGGATCGCGCCGCGCCGTCGGCGCCCTCAGGGCCGGATGCCGTCGACCGCGATCGGCAGGTGGCGGGGGCCGCGCAGCACCGCGTTCTGGCGGTACTCGGGCGGGTCGGCCAGCAGCCGGGGGTTCTCCAGCCTGCGGGCGAGCTCGCTCAGGGCCAGCTGGGCCTCCTGCCGGGCCAGCGGTGCCCCGAAGCAGCTGTGGATGCCGCTGCCCAGGCCCAGGTGCTGGATGTCCGCGCGGTCCGGGTCGAAGCGGTCCGGGTCCTCGAAGCGCAGGGGGTCACGGTTCCCGGCGGCCAGGACCAGCCACAGGGGGGCGCCCTTGGGGATGGACACGCCCGCCACCTCGATGTCGGCGAGGGTGGTGCGTTGGGGGACCAGCTGCACCGGGGGCTCGTAGCGCAGCAGTTCCTCCACGAGGTTGACGGACAGCTCCGGCTCGTTGCGCAGCCGGTCGAGCACGTCCGGGAAGCGCAGCAGCGTGAGCATTCCGTTGGTGATCAGGTTGACCGTGGTCTCGTGGCCGGCGATGAGCAGCAGCGCTGCCGTGCTCAGCACCTCCATCGTGGTCATGGTGCCGTCCGGGCTGTTCCCGGTGGCCAGCTCGGAGAGCATGTCGCCGGTCGGGTTCTTGCGCCGCTCCTCGATCAGTCCGGACAGGTACATGCCCAGTTCCATACGGGAGTCGTGCGTACGCCTCTCGCGTTCCTTGGGGTCCGCGTCCGGATCCGGGTCCAGGCTCGCCGCGAGGGTGTCCGCCCAGACGTGGAAGCGCGCCTCGTCCTCGGGCGGCACGCCCAGCAGCCGGCAGATCACGGTCACGGGGAAGGGGTAGGAGAAGTCCTCGACCAGGTCGATCCGTTCGGCGTTGCCGTTCTCCGCGATCTTGTCGATCAGGCCCTTGACGATGTCGTGCAGGTCGCCCCGCATGTCGTGCACGCGGTGCGGGGAGTGCGGCGGGCCGAAGGGCCGGTTGGTCATCCGGCGCAGCCGGTCGTGCTCGGGCGGGTCGAGCTTCAGGAAGGACGGCGGCAGGACCGTCTCCTCCTCCCCGCCCGGCTCGGCCAGCGGGTCGGCGGCCGTGGACGCCAGGTTGCGGGCGTCGGAGCTGATCCGCGGATCGTGCAGCAGGGCCTGGATCTCGTAGTAGGTGCTGACGACGAACGGCCCGCTGCCGTCGTGGTAGACCGGCGTCCGGCGCAGCTCCTTGTAGAGCGGGTACGGGTCGGCCCGGTTGGAGTAGTCCAGGATCTGACGCAGGATGTCTTGGGTCATGAGGGGTCCTCGTGCTCCTCGCGTTCCTCCGGGGAGGGCGCGTCCGGGTCAGTGGTGCGCGGGGGTGAACGTCATCCGCCGGTCGGCCGGCGAATAGCCGCTGAGGGTGATGGTCGGGCCGTGCGTGGGCACCGACGGGTCGGGGAAGTCCGCGGGCATCGGCCGGTTGCCCTCCGGCCTGCGGTCCATGGTGGTGAACGGCGGCGGGAAGGGCGCGGTCTCCTCGATGAGCCGCTCGTAGAACTGCAGCCACCGCGACTGGTCGAAGGTGACGGCGCCGATCACGCGGCCCTGGTAGCCGTACACGCCCGTGAACCGGCGCTCGCCGCGCGAGCCCTGGGCGATCAGGATCTCCGTGCCCATCGAGGGCACTCCGACCGACTTGATGTTCACGCCGAACTGGGAGGACCAGAACGCCGGCACCCACAGGTGGGGGCGGCGGTCCGCGCTCTCGCTGAGCATGTTGTGCGCGGCCGTCTCCGCCTGCGCGACCGCGTTGCCCCAGTGCTCCAGGGACAGGAACTGGTACCCGAACAGGGCGTGCGGGGAACGTGCCACGTCCCCCGCCACGTAGATGTCGTCGGTGACGATGCCCCGGATGTCGAAGGCCCGGCAGCCCGCGTCGCACGCGATGCCGCGGGGGCCCGCGCCCAGCCCGGACCCGGCCAGCCACTCGGTGTTGCGCATGGCCCCGAGGGAGACGACCACCACGTCCGCCTCCAGGGTGGTGCCGTCGGACAGGTGCGCCGCGCGGACCCGCCCGGTGGCGTCGCCCTCCAGCCCCGTCACCATGACCCCGGTGCGCAGGTCCACCCCGTGCTCGCGGTGCATCTCGGCGGCCACCTCGCCGATCACCCCGCCGAGGGCGCCGACCAGCGGCGCGGCGCCCCGTTCGGCGACCGTGACGGGCAGCCCGCGTTCCCGGCAGGCGGAGGCGATCTCGGAGCCGGTGAATCCGGCGCCGATCACCAGCACCCGGCGCGGTCCGGCGGCGAGCTTCTGCTCCAGCGCGGCCGCGTCGTCACGGGTGCGCAGCACGAAGACCCCGTCGAGCGCGGCCTCGTCCGCCTGGGGCCAGGGCCGGGCCCGTACGCCGGTGGCGATCAGGAGCCGGTCGTACTCCACCTCGTTCCCGTCGCCGAGGCGGACCCGGCGGGCCGCCATGTCCAGGCCGGTCGCGGGGACTCCGAGACGCCATTCGGCCCCGATGTCCCGGCGGCGGGGGAGCGCGGTGTGCTCCGGGCCGGCCCGGCCCAGCAGCACCTGCTTGGACAGCGGGGGCCGGTCGTAGGGCTCGTACGGTTCGTCGCCGATCATCGTGAGGGAGCCGGTGAAGCCCTTCTCCCGCATGGTCTCGGCGGCCCGCAGGCCCGCCAGCGAAGCACCGACGACGACGATGCGCCCCTCGCGCTTGAGCCGCTCCAGGCTGCCGTCGGCGCTCATGACGCGCCTCCCGGTCCGTCCCCGGCATGGCCGTCCGCCAGCTCCAGCAGGATCGCCCGCACCGGGCAGGCGGCCACCGCCCGGGTGACGTTCTCGCGCAGCTCCGTGTCCGCTTCCCCGTCCTTGGCCGGGTTCGGGTCGTAGAGCAGCGCTTCGTCACCGTGCATCGCGAACACTTCAGGAGCGAGGAACGCGCACTGGGCGTATCCCTGGCAGCGGTTGAGGTCGACGACAAGCCTCATGAGGCATCAGCCCTTCCGTGGCCCGAACACCCCCGTCACCCCCGACCTCCAGAATGCACGTCCCACCCCGGGGTCGCCTGCCGGGAGGACTAGCGCCTGCTCACCCGCAGGATGTACCCGCTGACGGCCAGGGCCCAGGCCGGGAAGAGCATCTCGGACCAGGGCAGCGAGGAACCCACCAGCAGCAGCACCAGCCCGACGACGAAGCCCAGCCGGACCAGCGGCTTCGGGAAGACTCCGAGCCGCATGCCGATGGACGAGGTCGTGAAGACGAACACGGCCGCCATCCGCATCCCGTACGTCGTCAGCACCGTGTAGGCGAAGGAGCGGCCGAAGCCGGACTGGGCCGTGCTCTCCTGGAGGACGGTGCCCGCCGCGGCGGCGGCGACGAACAGGGTGGCCGCGAAGACGATGCCGCTGCCCAGGAAGACGGTGGCCACGAAGCGGTCCTCGGCGTCCCCGGTGTGGGCGCGCAGGGCGCCCATGAACCAGAGGAAGAAGATCCCCGCGAACGGGACGATCTCCAGCGCCGCGCTCACCGCCCAGCGCCGGTCGGGATCCACGGGTCCGTGGGCGACGTCCGAGGGGAGGGCGTAGCGGATCAGGGCGATCGAGGCAGCCGTCAGCAGCGCGAAGAGGATCCCGGCCGCACCGGCGGCGCGCGGCGTCTCCATCCGGGCGGTGGTGGTCTCCATGCACCCAGCAAGCGGCAGCGGCCGCGGGCCCGCCACCCCGGGCACCCGCGGGGGTGAACGGGGCGACGGGCCCGCGGCCGCCGCAGGGGTGTCCGCGCGTCAGGACACCGGCTCGGGGACGGGCTCCGGCGCCGGTTCCCCGGCCCCGTCGTGGTTGCCGTACCAGGCCACCGCCACGGCGCCCGTGACCGCCAGGACGAAGCCCAGTACGGCCAGCCATGCCAGTCCCGGCCGGGAGGCGTCGCCGAGCCAGAGCACGCCGATGGCTCCGGGGAGCACCGTCTCGCCGACGACCAGCGCCGCCGTCGCACCGTTGACGGAGCCGATCTGGAGGGCGACGGTGTG
The DNA here is from genome assembly GCF_040609475.1 of Streptomyces sp. NPDC004667. NCBI lineage: Bacteria > Bacillati > Actinomycetota > Actinomycetes > Kitasatosporales > Streptomycetaceae > Streptomyces > Streptomyces sp. NPDC004667. Next base: position 45,708 of record NZ_JBEXKC010000052.1, read on the forward strand.
CAGGTACATGCCACCCGCCCCGGCCAGCACGATGGCGTAGAGGGCCGGGTCGGCGAGCATCGTGCCCAGGGCGAAGGGCTCGACGCCGTCCAGGATCCGCACGCCGACGCCCAGCGCGCCGAAGGCCAGCCCCGAGAGCAGGCCCGCCAGGATCGCGGCCCGGGCGCCGAGGAAGCGCACGGCCACCGTGCCGCCGACGATGATCAGCGCGGTCACCGCGAGCAGCCACCAGTGCGTGGCCATCGGGGCGTGGTGGCCGCCCTCGTGACCGGCGGCCGTGGCGAGCAGCACCAGCGCCGCGCACACCACCGCGATGGAGCCCCACTCCTTGCGGGTCAGCCGGATGCCCAGCATCTTGACGCTCAGCACGGCGGTGATGACCAGGTTCGCGCTGATGACCGTCTGGGACAGGAACAGCGGCAGCATCCGCGCGGCCAGCGCACCCAGTCCGAACCCGACGAAGTCGAGGATCGTGCCGACGATGAACTCCCAGGTCATCGCCGCCTTGGCGGTCGAGGTGAGGTTCGGTCCGCCGTGCGCCGTCACCCCGGCGGCGGCCGGGGAGGTCCGGGCGGCCCGGCGCGAGCCCACGGCTTGCAGGACGGATCCCGTGCCGTAGCAGATGGACGCCGCGACAGCGGTCAGCAGGCCTATGAGCACAGAGGGCTCCGTTCACGTCTGGCAGGTTTTGCGGTACCTAGACCAGACGTGTGAACGGCCCCGGAAGTTGCCTCGGGAACGGGTGATAAGTCAGCGCATCGAGGCGAGGGCGTCCGGGACCTCGTCCACGGAGTCCACCAGCGCGATCCGCGACTCCATCGCGCGGCCGCGCGCCAGGGCCTGGAGCAGCGGCCAGACCGGCAGGTGCCCGGTCCAGTGGGCGCGTCCGACCAGGACCATCGGGGCCGGTACGGACCCCGACGCGTAGTAGTTGGGCGTCGCGTTGTCGAAGACCTCCTGCACGGTGCCCGCCGCACCGGGCAGGAAGACCACGCCCGCCGTCGACCGGGCGAGCAGCCCGTCCTCACGGGTGGCGTTCGCGAAGTACTTGGCGATGTGGCCCGCGAAGGGGTTCGGCGGCTCGTGACCGTAGAACCAGGTCGGGATGCCGACGGAATCGCCGCCCTCGGGCCACCGCTCCCGTACGGCGAAGGCGGCGCGCGCCCAGTCGGAGACCGACGGGGCGAAGGAGGGTGCCTTCGCGAGCATGTCGAGTGCCTCGGTGAGGGCTCCGTCGGGGGCCGGCGCCAGGTAGGCGCCGAGGTTGGCGGCCTCCATCGCACCCGGCCCGCCTCCGGTGGCCACGGTCATGCCCGACCGGGCGAGCGCCCGGCCGAGTTCGGCGGCGCCCCGGTAGTCGCGGCCGCCGCGCTCCACGGCGTGGCCGCCCATCACGCCGACCACGCGGGCACCCGCGAGGTGCTCGTCGAGGGCGTCGGAGACGGCGTCGTCGTGGACGGAGCGGAGCATCGAGGAGAAGACGTCCCCGTCGGCCTTGGTCTCCTGGAACCAGGCGTAGGCCTGGGCGTCCGGGGTGGACCCGTAACCGTCGGCGAGGCCGACGAAGAGCTCGTCCGCCGTGTACAGCCGCCCCCGGTACGGGTCGAAGGGCAGGTCCGGCACCGGGGGGAAGACGAGCGCGCCGTCCGCGCGGACCTTCGCCGAGGCGTCGGGCTCCATCGCGCAGCCCAGGAACACGGCGTCGGAGGTGTCGGCGGACAGCAGCGCGAACGTCCGCTCCAGCAGGTTGACCGACTGGACGCGGTACCCGCTCAGTGAGCCCCGGGCCGCGACCCGGTCGAATTCCGCGAGCGTCTCGATCTCGATGTCTGCGTTGACCATTCGGCCCACACTAGGCGCTGGTCCGCTCAGTGGGTCAAAGCCAGCGACGTCAGCTGCGCCACACCCCAGCTGAGCGGGAGGCACACGACGAGGAGCGCGGCGGCCCGTACGGTCACGGCCGTACGCAGCACCGTTCCCGGGGTTCCGAGGTCCAGGAGGGCCGCCCGGGCGGCGGAGCGGGAGTGGCGGGATTCGGCGGCCGATGTGAGAAGGGTCGCGCCCGCGCACAGGGCCACGAGGGCGGCGGCCGGACCGGTCAGCGGTCCGAGCGGGGTGAGGGCCCCGCCCCGGTCGCCCAGGGCCACGGAGGTGAGGGCGGCGGCGCCGACGGCGCACAGCACCCCGAGGGGCCGGCCGAGGCGGGGGGCCTCCTCCTGGAGGGCCCGCCCGGCGAGCAGCCGCAGCGCGCCGGGGCGGACGGCCTGGACGAGGGTGCCGCAGGCGTAGGCCAGGCCGGGCCCGGCGAGGGCCAGCCCGACCGCGATCAGGACCCAGCCGGCCGGAACGGCCGCGCCGCGCGGGCCGGCGTAGGTCTCGACGGCGAGCCCGCTGGCGGCGAGCGCCACACCCCAGGGCACTCCGGACTGGGGGCTGAGCCCGGCCGCCGGGGGGCGGGGGCGCAGGGCGACGACGGTGGCGGCGGAGGCCGTGAGCGGGATCATGGACAGCAGGGTGAGCGCCCCGGCCACCGGCAGCGGCTGGTCGGCGTGGAGCAGTCCGGCTCCCGCGCCGTCGAAGGGCAGGCCCGCCAGTTCGCCCCGCAGGTGCAGGAAGACGGCCAGGGCCAGGGCGCTGCCGAGGGCGCAGGCGACGGCGGTGGAGACCGCGCCGACCAGGGTGAGCCGTACGGGTCCCAGCCCGACGGCGTCGAGGCCCTCGCGGGGCCGGGTCGCCGGGTCGGTCCGGGCCACCGCCACCGCGAACTGCACGGTGGCGGCGAGCGGCACGAGGGCCCACAGCAGCCGGGGCAGCGAGCCGGCGGGCCGGGCCATCGCCTCCGCGAGGACGTACAGCAGCAGGAACCCGCTGCCGGCCGAGGCGGCGGCGACGAGCATCCGGCGCAGCTGGACCGCGGGGCGGGAGCCGCGGGCTAGGCGGAGAGCGAGCACGCGGCCTGGTCCTCCGTGGTCCGGGGGGAGTCGGCCGCCGTGGCGGCCCCGGCCGGGCGGCCGTCGAGCAGGTCCAGCCTGTGGTCCGCCTGGGCGGCGGTTTCCTCGTCGTGGGTGGCCAGCACCACGGTGATCCCGTGGGAGCGGGCGGCGGTGGTGAGCGTCCGCAGCAGCAGGGCGCGCTCGCCGCGGTGCAGCGGGGCGGTCGGCTCGTCGGCGAAGAGCACGGTGGGCTCCCCGACCAGGGCCCGGGCGAGGGCGACCCGCTGGCATTCGGCGCGGGTCAGGGCGCCGGGGCGCTTGCGGGCGAATGCGCCGATGTCGAGGCGGTCCAGCCAGGCGCAGGCGGCGTTCTTGGCGGCGCGGTGCGTGGCGCCGGTGAGCAACAGGGGCAGGGCCGTGTTCTCCCACACCTTGAGCTCCGGCAGCAGCTGGGGCTCGGGTCCGATCCAGGCGAACCGGTCGCGGCGCAGCCGCTCGCGGGCGACGGGGCCGAGTGTGTGGACGGGGACGCCGTCGAACCAGACCTCGCCCTGTTCGGGCACCAGCCGGCCGGTCAGGCAGCGCAGCAGCGTGGTCTTCCCGCTGCCGCGCGGGCCGGTCACGGCCAGGATCTCGCCCTGGCGCACTCCGGCGGTGACCCCGATGAGTCCGGGGGAACCGCCGTGGGAGTAGTGAAGGGCCCGTGCCCAGAGCACGTCATTGTCCGGTGGGGCATTGTCCGATGGAGCCACCATGGCGTACACCTCCGTCCGGGGGAACGAAGCGGAGCCCCTTCGGTCACTGGCGCCGCACTGAGATGTAAAGAGATGAACGTCTTGGATGGTGACAGCACACGGCCCGGACCCCCGCGTTCTCACTCGAACGGGGGATCCGGGCCGTGTGATCGGACTATCGCGGCGTCCGGCGGCTGCCGTGCCGGACGGTCCGGCGCCCGGCCGGAGCCGGGGGCGCCGGGGTTACAGCTTGGTCCAGGCCTCGGTGAGCACCGAGCGCAGGATGCCTTCGATCTCGTCGAAGGTGCCCTGGTCCGCGATCAGCGGCGGGGCCAGCTGGATGACCGGGTCCCCACGGTCGTCGGCGCGGCAGTACAGGCCGTTCTCGAAGAGCGCCTTGGAGAGGAAGCCGTAGAGCACGCGCTCGGTCTCCTCGTCCGTGAAGGACTCCTTGGTGACCTTGTCCTTGACGAGCTCGATGCCGTAGAAGAAGCCGTTGCCGCGGACGTCGCCGACGATCGGGAGGTCGTGCAGCTTCTTCAGGGTGTTGAAGAAGTTGCCCTCCTGGTCCAGCACGTGCTGGTTCAGGCCTTCCTTGTCGAAGATGTCGAGGTTGGCCAGGGCCACGGCGGAGGACACCGGGTGTCCGCCGAAGGTGTAGCCGTGCAGGAAGGTGTTGTCGCCCTTGTAGAAGGGCTCCGCGAGGCGGTCCGAGATGATGCAGGCACCGATCGGGGAGTAGCCCGAGGTCATGCCCTTGGCGCAGGTGATCATGTCCGGCACGTAGTCGAACTTGTCACAGGCGAACATCGTGCCGAGACGGCCGAAGGCGCAGATCGTCTCGTCGGAGACGAGGAGCACGTCGTACTCGTCGCAGATCTCGCGGACGCGCTGGAAGTAACCGGGCGGCGGCGGGAAGCAGCCACCGGCGTTCTGCACCGGCTCCAGGAAGACGGCGGCGACGGTGTCGGCGCCCTCGAACAGGATCTCCTGCTCGATCTGGTCGGCGCACCAGCGGCCGTAGGCCTCCGGGTCGTCGCCGAAGATCGGGGCGCGGTAGATGTTGGTGTTCGGCACCTTGTGCGTGCCGGGGACCAGCGGCTCGAAGGGGGCCTTGAGGGCCGGCAGGCCGGTGATGGACAGGGCGCCCTGCGGGGTGCCGTGGTAGGCGACCGCGCGGGAGATGACCTTGTACTTGGTGTGCTTGCCCTGCAGCTTGAAGTACTGCTTGGCGAGCTTCCAGGCGGTCTCGACGGCCTCGCCGCCACCGGTGGTGAAGAAGACCTTGTTCAGGTCGCCCGGGGCGTAGTGGGCAAGGCGCTCGGCCAGCTCGACGGCCTTGGGGTGCGCGTACGACCAGATGGGGAAGAACGCGAGTTCCTGCGCCTGCTTGTAGGCGACCTCGGCCAGTTCCTTGCGGCCGTGACCGGCGTTGACCACGAACAGGCCCGCGAGGCCGTCCAGGTAGCGCTTGCCCTTGTCGTCCCAGATGTAGGTGCCCTCGCCCCGGACGATGGTGGGTACGGGGGAGTTCTCGTAGGACGACATGCGGGTGAAGTGCATCCACAGGTGGTCGTACGCGGTCTTGGAGAGGTCCTGGCTCACGGTTATCTGGTTCCCCACATGTAGGTCTGCTTCTTGAGCTTCAGGTAAACGAAGCTCTCGGTTGATCGCACGCCGGGGAGCGTGCGGATCTTCTTGTTGATCGTCTCCAGCAGGTGGTCGTCGTCCTCGCAGACGATCTCCACCATGAGGTCGAACGAGCCCGCGGTCATCACGACGTACTCGCACTCGGCCATCGCGGTCAGTGCGTCGGCCACCGGGTCGAGGTCGCCCTCGACGTTGATGCCGACCATGGCCTGGCGCCGCAGACCCACGGTGAGCGGGTCGGTGACGGCGACGATCTGCATGACGCCCTGGTCCAGCAGCTTCTGCACGCGCTGGCGGACGGCGGCTTCGGAGAGGCCGACTGCCTTGCCGATCGACGCGTAGGGACGGCGACCGTCTTCCTGGAGTTGCTCGATGATCGCCAGGGACACAGCATCGACCGAAGGGGACGGTTGTCTGTTCCTGGAATCTGCGCTTCGACTGACCACGACCTCACTGTGCACGAGGAGTCGTCCGTTCCGCAACCCGTAATCGATGAAATCCGTTGCGGGAGGTCTTCGATTGCACGGATTTCGTAGTTCGTGGTGTCCGGCTCTGTCGAAAGCGTCGCCGGAGGCGCTAGTCTTGGGGGGTCGTCTCAATCATTGGACATGTGATCAGGAGCGTGGCTGTAGTGACCACCGAACTGCGTCGTCTGCGCAACTACATCGGCGGGGAGTTCAAGGACGCCGCCGACGGGCGGACCACCGACGTGGTCAACCCCGCCACCGGAGAGGTCTACGCGACCGCCCCGCTGTCCGGCCAGGCCGACGTGGACGCCGCCATGGCCGCCGCCGCGGCCGCCTTCCCGGGCTGGCGCGACACCACGCCCTCCGAGCGCCAGAAGGCCCTGCTCAAGATCGCGGACGCCTTCGAGGCGCGCGCGGACGAGCTCGTCGCCGCCGAGTCGGAGAACACCGGCAAGCCGCTGGGCCTGACAGCCAGCGAGGAGCTGCCGCCGATGGTGGACCAGATCCGCTTCTTCGCCGGCGCCGCGCGCCTGCTGGAGGGCCGTTCGGCCGGCGAGTACATGGACGGGATGACCTCGATCATCCGCCGCGAGCCGGTCGGCGTGTGCGCCCAGGTCGCGCCGTGGAACTACCCGATGATGATGGCCGTGTGGAAGTTCGCCCCGGCGATCGCCGCGGGCAACACCGTGGTCCTGAAGCCCTCGGACACCACCCCGGCCTCCACCGTCCTGATGGCGGAGATCATCGACTCCGTCCTGCCCAAGGGCGTCTTCAATGTCGTCTGCGGCGACCGCGAGACCGGCAAGGCCATGGTCGAGCACTCCACCCCGGCGATGGCCTCCATCACCGGTTCCGTGCGCGCGGGCATGCAGGTGGCCGAGAGCGCCTCCAAGGACGTCAAGCGCGTCCACCTGGAGCTCGGCGGCAAGGCCCCGGTCGTGGTCTTCGAGGACGCCGACCTGGCCAAGGCCGTCGAGGACATCGCCGTCGCCGGCTACTTCAACGCCGGTCAGGACTGCACCGCCGCCACCCGCGTACTCGTCCACGAGTCGATCCACGACGAGTTCGTGGCCGCGCTCGCCAAGGCCGCCGCGGAGACCAAGACCGGACAGCCGGACGACGAGGACGTGCTGTACGGCCCGCTGAACAACCCGAACCAGCTCCAGCAGGTCGCGGGCTTCATCGAGCGCCTCCCCGCCCACGCCAAGGTCGAGGCGGGCGGCCACCGGGTCGGCGACAAGGGCTTCTTCTACGCCCCGACCGTCGTCTCGGGCCTCAAGCAGGACGACGAGATCATCCAGAACGAGGTCTTCGGCCCCGTCATCACCGTCCAGTCGTTCACGGACGAGTCGCAGGCCCTGGAGTACGCGAACGGAGTCGAGTTCGCCCTCGCCTCCTCCGTGTGGACCAAGGACCACGGCCGCGCGATGCGCATGTCCAAGAACCTCGACTTCGGCTGCGTGTGGATCAACACCCACATCCCGCTCGTCGCCGAGATGCCCCACGGCGGCTTCAAGAAGTCCGGCTACGGCAAGGACCTCTCCGCCTACGGCTTCGAGGACTACACCCGCATCAAGCACGTGATGACCTCGCTCGACGGCTGATCCGCCGGGACCGTCGCGGTGACGGGCGCGCACTGATCACCGCAGGCCGCTGAAGGGGCGGGCAGTAGACACCTTGTCTATTGCCCGCCCCTTCGCGTTCGCCGAGGCTGTGCCCATGCCTGAACTCGCCTTCTCCCGCCGCGCGGCGCTGCGCGGCCTCGGTGCCGCGGGCCTGCTGGCCGCCCTCACCGGATGTGGTGTGCCCGCCGCCTACGTCCCCGAGGACCGGCGGCAGGGCCAGGACCTCTCGGACCGGGACCAGAGCGTCGCCTTCTCCAACTGGCCGCTCTACATCGACACCGACGACCAGGACGAGGAGAGCCGCCCTACGCTGGAGGCCTTCACGAAGAAGACCGGCATCGAGGTCCGGTACACCGAGGAGATCAACGACAACGACGAGTTCTTCGGCAAGGTCAGCCCGGCCCTGATGAACCACCAGTCGACCGGTCACGATCTCGTGGTCGTCAGCGACTGGATGGCCGCCCGCTTCGTCCACCTGGGCTGGGCCCAGAAGATGGACCGCTCCGCCCAGGGCAACGTGGCCAGGTACCTCGACCCCCAACTGCGTTCCCCCGCCTTCGACGAGGGCCGGCTGCACACCGTCCCCTGGCAGTCGGGGATCACCGGCATCGCCTACAACCGCAAGGCCCTGGGCCGGGAGATCAAGTCCGTCAGGGACCTCTGGCAGCCGGACCTGGCCGGCAAGGTGACGCTGTTCTCCGGTCTCGACGAGTCCTTCGCCCTGCTCATGCAGGGCAACGGCGCCGACGTCACCCGGTGGACCGAAACCGACTTCCACCGGATGTGCGACCAGGTCGAGAGCATGGTGAAGAAGAGGCACATCCGCCGCTTCACCGGCAACGACTACACCTCCGACCTCAGCAAGGGGGACGTCCTGGCCTGCCAGGCCTACTCCGGCGATGTCATCCAGCTCCAGGCCGACAACCCCGACATCGAGTTCGTGGTCCCCGAGGAGGGTGCCGAACTCTGGGCGGAGAGCCTGCTCGTCCCCAACCTCGCCCGCCACAAGACCAACGCCGAGGCCCTCGTCGACTACTACTACGATCCCGCTGTGGCCGCCGAACTCGCGGCCGCTGTCAACTACGTCTGCCCGGTGCCCGCCGCCCGCGAGGTGCTGGCCGCCTCCCCGGACAAGGAGACCGCCAAGCTCGCCGAGAACCCGCTGATCTTCCCCGACGAAGGGATGCGCAAGCGCCTCGTCGTGGCCCGGGACATCTCCTCGGCCGAACGCTCCTCCTTCGCCAAGCGCTGGAACTCCATCGTCGGACTCTGACCGGACCGCCCGCCCCGCCCAGTTCGCACTGAACGCGTTCAGGAAATTGGCTGAACGTGTTCAGTTCTGGTCGTAGGCTTCTCCCATGAGCGAGAGAAGCGCCCTCCAACGGCGGATCCGTGCCTGGCTGTTGCTGTTCGTCGTCTGCCTGGTCCTCAGCGGGCTCACCGCCTTCCCCCTGGTCACCGAGCTCCACTGGGCCAACTCCCTGGTGGGCAACGACTGGCTGCGGCGCGTGGGCGACGGACTGGACCGGGCCGACGCCGACTACCCCTTCCTCCTCTACGGCACCGACTGGCTCGCCTTCGCCCACCTGGTCATCGCGGTCTTCTTCTACGGAGTCCACCGCGACCCCGTCCGCAACATCTGGATCGTGGAGGCCGGCATGATCGCCTGCCTCGGGATCATCCCGCTGGCACTGATCTGCGGACCGATACGCGGGATCCCCTTCGGGTGGTCACTGATCGACATGTCGTTCGGCGTCTTCGGCGTGATCCCCCTGCTGGCCCTGCGGCGCATGATCAAGCGGTTGGAAGCGCTGCCCGCCTGAGCGGGGGCACCCCGCTACTTCGCGAAGGCCGCGCCCACGATGCCCATGGCCACCTTGTTCATGTCCCGGCCCTTGGCATCGGTGGAGTTCACCGAGTACACGAGCGTGCGGGAGAGGTCGCGGCTGCCGCCGATCACGGTGTTGTAGCCGAAGCGGCCCCCGGTCTTGCCGTAGACCACGGCGCCGCCCGGCAGCCTGAACTCCTTCAGGCCGGCCGTCTGTACCGCGTGCCCGCCGGTCTCGGCGTCCTGCACGTCGGGGACGGTGAACATCTCCTCCAGTTGGGGCCGCGGTACCACCTTGCCGCCGAACAGTGCCACCGTGAACCGTTCCAGGTCCGTCGTGGTCGATATGAGGTCCCCGGCCGCCCAGTTGGAGGAGGAGTTCCACTCCGTCACGTCCACCAGGGAGCTGCCCCCGCCCGGCCGCGGCACCGCCTGGTAGCCGTGGTTGTGGGGGCCCGGTATCCGGGTCTGGGTGCGGGCCGGGAACGAGGTGTCACGCAGCCCCAGCGGCCGGAGTATCCGCTGGGACACCGCCTTCTCGTACGTCGTCCCCGTCACCTTCTCGATCAGCACGCCGAGCACCGTGTAGTGGATGTTGCTGTAGTGCTGCTTCTCGCCGGGCCGGGACTCGGGGCCCTTGGCCACCGCGTTGGCGATCAGCGCCCGCGGGTCCACCACGTCGAAGCGGTGGGCGTACTCGTCCGCGAAATCGTCCCCCGGGCCGTCCGCCGACCTCAGACCGCTCGTGTAGTTCAGCAACTGGCGTACGGAGACGGCCTCGAAGCCGCCGGGCCCGCCGGGCAGCAGCCCCGGCAGGTACTCCTGCACCGGCCGGTCCAGATCCACCCTGCCCTCGGCGGCCAGCTGCAGCACCACGGCCGCGGTGAAGGCCTTCGTCACCGAACCCGCCCGGAACCGGCCGTCCTCGATCACCCCGCGCCCGCTGCGGACGTCCGCGACCCCTGATGCGCCCTTCCAGGAACCGCTCGTACCGCCCACCCGCACCAGCGCGGCCGTCGCCTCCGGGTGGTCGGCGCCCAGACCCGCGATGGCCCGCTCCAGCGCCGCTGCGTCGGGCGGGGACGGGAAGAGGGGAGCCTGCGCCCCGGCGGCCCGGACCCGGCCGTCCGCGACCGCCGGGGCAGCCGCCGGCGCTTCCAGTCGTCGTAGAGCAACGGCAGCTGCGTCGCGACGATGTGC